>NZ_JBVJNN010000009.1:0-58815 GCF_055583685.1 Streptomyces sp. NPDC104581 | reverse complement strand
CTCCCCCACCCCCCCCCCCTCCCCCCCCCCCCCCCCCACCCCCCCCCCCACCCCCCCCCCCCCCCCCCCCCCCCCCCCCCCCCCCCCCCCCCCCCCCCCCCCCCCCCCCCCCCCCCCCCCCCGTGCCGGGTGACGCGCTACCCGCCGAAGGTGAACGACTCCGCGGGCTCCGCGACCCGCGCCTCCTGGACGACCTTCAGACCGCCGGGCACCTTCGAGTCCGGCTTCATGATCACGGACTCCCGGGTGGAGGGCGCCGCCGGGTCGGAGAAGTCGTGCGTGATCCCGAAACCGGTGGAGAACGCGTCGAGCCCGAGCAGCGCCTCGTCGATGCCCGCCCTGGTGAGGTCCTTCTTCTCGCACGCCGTCTTCAGCAGCTCGCCGTAGAGGGTCGCGGCCGTCCAGCCGGACACGACGCCGTTGTCGAGTCCGTCGTCCGGGTACGCCGCCGCGTACTCGGTGGCGAGCTTCTTCGGCGCCGCCTCGTCCGAGCCGATGGGCAGGGTGGAGGAGGCGATGTAGTAGTCCTTCGTCAGCGCCGGGCCCGCCGCCGTCGCGAGCAGCTGAGGCGCGAACGCCGAGTTGTTGCCGACGACCGGCACATTGAATCCGCCCGCCGCCGCGACACCCACCAGGGAGGCCGCCTGACGTGGTCCCGCACTGATCACGACCGCCTTGACCCCGGCCTTCTTCAGCGCGGCGACCTGAGCGGACATGTCGTTGTCGGTCGGCTTGATCTTCTGCTCGACGACCGTGAGCCCCGCCTGTTCGGCCGCGTACTCGGAACCGACGAGCGCGTTCTCGCCGTAGTCGCCCTCGAAGTAGACATGACCGATCTTGTCGCCCTCGGTGATGCGCTTCTCGCTCAGGAGGAAGTCGATGGCGTTGATGGTCTCGATGTCGTAGGTGGCGCCGACGACCCGTACGTACGGACTGCCGAGCAGATTGGCCGACCACGCCTGCGGCAGGACCAGGCCCTTGTCCTGGCCGTCGATCCGCTTCTCGACGGCGGCGACGAACGGGGAGCCGATGAACTGGGCGAAGCCCAGCACGTCCGGCTCCAGCTCCGTGTAGGCGGCGACGGCCTTCTGCGGGTCGTAGCCGTGGTCGCGCACGGTCAGCTCGATCGTACGGCCGCAGATGCCGCCCGCCTTGTTCGTCTGGTCCGCCCACAGCTGCTGGGCCTGGGTCACGCTCTTGCCGAGCGAGGCGTAGACGCCGGTCATGTCGGTGAGCACACCGAGCGAGATCGTCTTGTCGCTCACGCCCTCCCCGGTCCTCACTCCCCCGGCACCCTTGTCCTTGCCGTCGCCCTCGGTGGCCTTGCCGCTGCACCCGGCGAGCGCGAGGGCGAGCACGACCAGCAGCGCCGCGCCGGCCCTCGGTGCGTGCGTATGACGTGCGCGTCGCTTCATGTCTTCTCCCGTGAGAACCGTCGAACCATCGGAACTGACAGGCGGGTGAGTCCGCCGGGCAGGAACAGGACCACCGCGACGATCGCGGCGCCGTACAGATAGCGGGACGCCTCGCCCGGTGTGACGCCGCCCGATCCCGGGTCGGCGACCAGCGGGAGCGAGTCGCTGTAGTGGGTCAGGAGTTGCGGCAGCAGGGCGACGAAGGCCGCGCCGACGACGGCGCCCGCCACCGTGCCCAGACCGCCGATGACGATCATGGCGAGGTATTCGAGGGCGAGGATCATGCCGAAGTAGTCCGGCACGGTCCGCTGGAAGACCAGCGCGATCAGGACACCGGCCAGCCCCGCGTACATGGAGGACAGGACGAACACGGCGGCCCGGTAGCGGGCGACCGGCACGCCCATCACACCGGCGGCGATGCGGTGGTCGCGGATCGCGTTCATGGCCCGGCCGGGCCTGCCGCGCAGCACCCCGCGTGCGAAGAGGCCGCCGGCGAGGAGGGCGGCCAGGCCCGCGTACCAGAGCTTCTCCGACGCCCCGAACGGGACGGCGGCGATCACCACCTCGGTGTCGTCGAAGGCGAACCCGAAGAGGGAGAACACCGGGACGTCGCGCCCGTTGAACCCGCCGGTCAGACCTCCCGCGTTGAACAGGACGTGCTGCCCGATGAAGATCAGCGCCAGCGTCGCGATGCCCAGGTAGGCGCCGCGCAGCCGGCCGGCGATGGGGCTGAAGAGGCCGCCCGCCGCGCCCGCGAGGAGTACGGCGAGCACGGCCGCGAGCCAGGTCGGCAGGCCGAGTCCGGTGAGCTGCCGGCCGTTCTCCTCGCCGCTCTCGCCCGCGAGGACGCAGTAGCCGTAGGCACCGACGGCGAGGAAGAAGGAGTGGCCCATGGAGAGCTGTCCGGTGGCGCCGGTCAGGAGGTTGAGGCCGATGGCGCCGATGGCGGCGGCCATGGCGAAGAGTCCGGCCTGGAGCCAGAAGCGGTCGAGGTAGAAGGGCAGGGCGAGGAGCAGCAGGGAGCCCGCGAGCCAGGCGTAGGCGCGGGGGTGGCGCAGGAGGGCGCGCGCGGTGGCGGGGACCCGCGTGGTGTCAGACACGGGCGAGCTCCTTCGTACCGAAGAGTCCGGCCGGCCGGACGAGCAGCACCACGACCATCACGAGATACGGCGCGAGGTCGCCGAAACCGCGCCCGAGGAAGGTCAGATCGCTCTGGTAGCCGGTGGCGAAGGACTCGGTGACGCCGACGACGAGTCCTCCGGCGAGCGCCCCGGTCGTGGAGTCGAGGCCGCCGAGGATCGCGGCCGGGAATGCCTTGAGCGCGGCGAGTGAGGTGGCGCGTTCGAGGCCGGGCGTCGGGAAGACCGTGAGGAACAGCGCGGCGACGGCGGCGAGCGAGCCCGCGACCGCCCAGGCGGAGAGCGAGACCCGGCCCAGGCGCACTCCCATGAGTGCGGCGGTCTGCGGGTTCTCCGCCGCCGCGCGCATCGCGACGCCCCAGGTCGTGTAGCGGAAGGCGAGCAGGAACGCGGTGATCAGCAGCGCCGCGGCGACGAAGGCGGCCACCCGGGTCTGCGCGATGGTGATGTCGCCGATGGTGAGGAGTCTGTCGCCCCAGGGGTCGCCGAGCGCCAGGACGTCGGTGCCGATGCGGCGGGTGAGTTCGGTGGTGAGGAGGATGTCGACGCCGATGGTGACGATGGCGAGGACACTGTGGTCGGCGCCCCGGTAGCGGCGCATGACGGTGTACTCGACGGCCGATCCGACGACGGCGGCGCCCGCGATGCCGACGGCGAGCGCGGGCCAGAAGCCGATGTCGTCGTGGAGTACGGCGGTGACGTAGCCGCCCGCGAGGAGCAGCGAGGCGTGGGCGAAGTTGACCACTTCGGTGGCCTTGAAGATGACGACGAAGCCGAGGGCGATGAGGGCGTAGACGGAGCCCATGGAGAGTCCGCCGAGGAGGAGTTCGACGAAGGTGGTCATGATGGGGCCTCCTCGTTGGTGTGGTCGCCACGGGCGTTTCCGGCGCCACCGGCGCTCCCGGCGCTCCCGGCGCTCTCGCCGAGGTAGGCGCGGACGACGGCCGGATCGCTCTGTACCTGGGCGGGGGTACCGCCGGCGATCCGCCGTCCGAAGTCGAGTACGGTCACGGCGTCGGCGAGCCGCATCACCATCCCCATGTCGTGTTCGACCAGCACGATCGAGATGCCGAGGCTGTCGCGTACGCCGGCCACGACGGCCGCGGTACGGCGCCGTTCGTCGGCCGTCATCCCGGCGACGGGTTCGTCCAGCAGCAGCACGGTGGGCTCCATGCACAGGGCGCGGCCCAGCTCGACGAGCTTCTGCTTGCCGTACGGCAGGGCGCCCGCGGGCCGGTCCAGATCGGCGGCCAGCCCCACGAACTCGGCGATCTCGCCGACCCGGGCGCGGTGTTCACGGGCCTCGCGGGCGGCGGACGGCAGACGGAGCCCGGTGGCGAGGAAACCGGCGCGGGTGAGGCGGTGGCGGCCGAGCAGCATGCTGTCGGCGACGGTCGCGTGCGGCGGGAGCGCGAGGTTCTGGAAGGTGCGGGCCACACCGAGCGCGGCGATACGGTGCGGGGCGAGCCCGGTGAGTTCGGCCGCGCCGAGACGGACGCTGCCGGAGGTGGCGCGGTAGACGCCGGACAGCACGTTGAAGCAGGTGGACTTGCCCGCGCCGTTGGGGCCGATGACGGCGTGGACGCTGCCGGGTTCGACGGTGAAGGAGACGGAGTCGAGCGCGGTGAGTCCGGCGAACCGGACGGTGACGTCGGTGACGGTGAGGGCGGGGCTCTCGGTGGGACCGCCGGCGGGATCGCCCGCGCGTGGGGCCGTGTGCGGGGCTGCGTGCGGGGCCGTGTCCGCGTCCGGGTGACCGGCGGCGTTCCCGACCGTCCGTTCGGGATGTCCGGCCGAGGTGCGGCCCGGCGGGACGGCCGGCCTCCTCTCGGGGTCCGTCACGCGCTCCACCTCCGCAGCACCGGCGCGGAGTCCTGGGCCCGGCCCGCGTCCTCGGCGGCCGTCTCGTCGACGACTCCGAGGTAGCGGCGGCGTACCTCGTCGGAGGAGGCCAGTTCGGCCGCGTCCCCTTCGAGCGTCACCTCGCCGACCTCCAGGACGTACGCGCGGGACGCGAGCCGCAGCGCCATGGCCGCGTTCTGCTCGACCAGCAGGACCGCCGTGCCCCTGGCGTTGATCTGCTGGATGGTCTCGCCGATCCGGGCGGCCATGAGGGGGGCGAGTCCGAGGGACGGTTCGTCCAGGAGGAGCAGCCGGGGGCGCGCCATGAGGCCCCTGCCGAGCGCGAGCATCTGCTGTTCGCCGCCGGAGAGCAGTCCGGCGCGCTGGCCCGCGCGGTCCGCCAGCACGGGGAAGAGTTCGTGCACCTCGGCCAGGGACGCCGCGTACCGCTTACGGCCGCCGGAGGCGCCGAGCGCCCCGGCCCGGAGGTTGTCGGCGACCGTCATACGGGCGAACACCTGTCGCCCTTCCGGGACCTGGACGACACCGGCGGCGACGACACCGGCGGCGCTCAGGGCGCCGATGGACCGGCCGTCGAAGTGGACGGTGCCGCCGCCCGCCGTACCCCGATGGAAGCCGAGGGTGCGGGAAATGGCCCTCAGCAGCGTGGACTTGCCCGCGCCGTTGCCACCGAGCACCGCGGTGATCCCGCCGGACGGTACGTCGATCGACACCTCATGCAGGGCGCGGACCGGGCCGTAACCGACGGACAGGGCACGCACTTCGAGCGCGGCCATGCGTTCTCCTCTGCGTTTCGCCGGGCGTTCGGATGTCCTGATTCGGATGTCCTGACATGCCGTGGAGGCACACCTCAGCACCGGGCCGGGGCACCGTCCACGGCGCGGGACCGAATCGCTGCCGATGACCAGCGGTGCGGCGGCCGGATTGTGCACGCGCACAAGGGCTGTCGCACCACGCCTCCCGGTGGCATCCTCACCAGCCATGGGTGGCCGCAGAGCGCGCACTGATCGTGAGTGGTCGGTCCTGGTGACCGCGTCCCGGGTACTGCTGGAGCGCGTCCCGGCGCTCACCGACCAGTTGCTGGACGAACTCACGCTCCACTCCGAGCAGTTCGACGCGGCGGTGCCGCGCGACGAGCACTGGCGGCAGATCAACGAGGCGATGCGGTACGGGATCGAGGCGATCACGGCCCCGCGTACGGCCCCGCGCCGCGATCTGGCGTACGCGGAACAGCTCGGCCGGCGGCGGGCGGAACAGGGTCTGGCGCTCGATCTGCTGCTGCACGCCTACCGGCACGCGGGCTATCTCGTGTGGGACGAACTGCTGCGCGTCGTCGGCGAGACGGACCCCGACGACTTACCGATGCTCGTGCACACGGCGTCCCACATGTGGGCGGGCGTCGACCGGCAGGCGACGGCGGTCGCGGAGGCGTACCGCGGTACGGAGCAGTCGATGCGACGACGCAGCGACGAGCGGGTGCAGGCGCTGCTGGACGCGCTGCTGGAGGGCCGGTCGACGCCGGGCCTCGCGGCACGGGCCGCGGCCGGCCTCGACCTGCCCGAGCAGGGGCGTTACGCGGTGGTGGTCGTCCGGGTGGAGCGGCGGGACGGGCGCGAGCCGTTCCGGCGGGTTGCCGCGGCGGAGGGGATGCGCTTCTTCTGGCGGATGCGGACGGACTGCGAGATCGCGGTGGTGGCGTTCGACGGCGCGACGGGTCTGGCGGAGCTGACGGCGGAGCTGGTGCGGCCCTGCCAGGGGCCGGGCGGTGTCAGCCCGGTCGTGGACAGCCTGTCGGACCTCGGCCGGGCGCGGCGGCTGGCGGAGACGGCGCTGCGTACGCTTCCGCCGGACGCGCAGCGGATCGTCCGCCTGGACGAACGCCTCCCGACGGCCCTGGTGGTCAGCCAGCCGGAACTGGCGGCCCGTCTGATCGCCGATGTCTTCGGCCCGCTGCTGGACCTGGACCCGGCGGACCGCGCGGTGCTGCTGGAGACGCTGGACGCGTGGCTGGAGTACGGGGGGTCGGCGGGGCGGGCCGCGACGCGTCTGTACTGCCACCGCAACACGGTCTTCAACCGCCTGCGCCGCCTGGAACAACTGACGTCGCGCTCCCTGTCCCGCCCCCGCGACCTGATCGAGATGACCCTGGCACTCGACGCGTTCCGCCTGACGCCCGGGTAGCGGATCGGGCCTGTCCGGCGCTTGAGGACCCCACCGGGCCGGGCGCCTTCGCGCCCGGCCCGCGCTTGGGGGCGACGCCCCGGAGACCCGACCGCGGCGGGCCGGACGTCAGGTCAGGAAGTCGCGTGCGATCCCCGTCGACAGCCGCTCCAGCAGCGGCCCCGCCTCCGCCATGCAGCGGGCCGGGTCCGGCTCCAGGTCCGTCAGGGCGTACGCGCGCCGGATCCCCGCGCGGCCGAGGGCCTCCACGGGCAGCGCGAGCCGGCCGCAGACCGCGATCACCTCGATGCCGCGCGCGCGGGCCGCCGCCGCGACACCGGCCGGGGCCTTGCCGTGCAGCGTCTGCTCGTCCAGGGATCCCTCGCCGGTGATGACGAGCGTCGCCCGGTCCAGCGCGGGGCCGAACCCGAGCACGTCGAGCATGACCTCGATGCCGGGCCGGAAGCCCGCGGCGAGGCCCACGAGGGCGCCGTAACCGATACCGCCCGCGGCGCCGGCGCCGGGTGAGAGCGCCGATTCGGCCGCCTTGGCCCCGACGCTCTTCTCCAGGACGCGCGCGTAGTGCGCGAGAGCCGCGTCGAGCGTGGCGACGTCCTCGGGGGACGCGCCCTTCTGCGGACCGTAGACCGCAGCGGCGCCCTTCGGCCCGGTCAGCGGGTTGTCGACGTCGCTGGCGAGGACGATGTCCGTCTCGGCGATACGGGGGTCGAGCCCGGACAGGTCGACCGTCGCCAGCTCGCGCAGGCCGCCGCCGCCCGGTCCGACCGGCCGGCCTCCGGCGTCCAGGAAGCGTCCGCCGAGCGCGGCGAGCATGCCCGCGCCGCCGTCCGTCGTGGCGCTGCCGCCGACGCCGAACACGAGGGTGCGCGCGCCCGCGTCGAGCGCGGCGCGCAGCAGTTCGCCGGAGCCGTACGTACCGGCGGTGAGCGGTGCGAAGACGCCGTCCGGGAGATGCTGGAGGCCCGACGCCTCGGCCATCTCCACGACGGCCGTGCCGTCGCGCAGCGCGTACGCCGCGGTCAGTTCGTCGCCGAGCGGCCCGGTGACCCGTACCTCGCGCCGTTCGAACCCGGCGGCCACGGCCGCGGCGACGGTGCCGTCACCGCCGTCCGCGACGGGCAGCGACTCGACCGTCACGCCGGGGGCGGCGAGGCGCAGCCCGGCCGTCACCCGCTCCGCGACCTGCACGGCCGTGAGCGAGCCCTTGAACTTGTCCGCCGCGACGAGCACGTGCGCGGCCTCGGTTACTGCTCCGTCCGTCACCTTGTCATCCTTTGCTTTCGAACAGGCAGTCGCGCCGCACCGACCCTATCCGGCCACACGGCCTCCTGCCCATGGGCGGCGCTCACCTCCGGGGCGGCGGAAAGACCGGCGAACCTCCCGTGGACATGGGTGCGGTCACGGCGCCCCGGAGGGGGTCCCTGATCTAGGCTTTCCGCGTGACGACCTCTCGCGATGCCGACTACGTCTCCTACATCGCCGGGCTGCCCCGTGTGCTCGCCGGCGCCGCCGTGCTCTTCCGGGACCGGGAGGGGAGGGTGCTGATCGTCGAACCCGGCTACCGGCCCGGCTGGGCACTGCCCGGCGGGACGATCGAGTCGGACGAGGGCGAGACACCCCGGCAGGCCGCGCGGCGCGAGACGCTCGAAGAGATCGGGCTGGACGTCGAGTTGGGGCGGCTGCTGGTGGTGGACTGGAGCCAGGCACCGGACCGGCCGCCCATCGCCGCCTATCTGTACGACGGCGGCGTGCTGGACGACGAGCGGCTCGGCGAGATCCGGCTCCAGCACGAGGAGTTGCTGTCCTGGCGTCTGGTGGAGCGGGCCAGGATCCCGGAGTTGATGATCGGCTCGCTCGGCGGTCGCGTCCTGGCCGGGCTCGACGCCCTCGAAGAAGGCACGGGGGCCGTCGAGTTGGAGAACGGCCTGCGGGTCGGGTGACCGGCTCGCGTGCGGTGGTGACGGGTGCGGCACGAACTGCTCTCATATGTCATGTACGCGCCGCACTACCGTCCTGCCGCGGTTGACGTCGGTTCACATCGCGTTGGCTCGCCGTGCACGCGCGCCCTGCATGATCCAGAATCCCCAGGCCAAGGACACCGGAGGGAACATGCGACGGCAGACTCGCGGCTGGCTGACGGCCGCGCTCACGACAGCGGTGGTGGCGGCGGGCGCGGTCACCGCGTCGGCGCGGACGGCGGAGGCGGCAGAACCGGCGGAACAGGCGGACGCGGCCACGGCGGCGGACGCGACACTCACTCCGGTGGCGGAGACCACCGCCGGGCGGAGCGCGCCCAAGCCTCCCGTGCTCCCGGCGACCGTGAACGGCGGCGCCTGGAAGTCGGGCCACGTCCAGGGCATGGCCGTGGACCGCCGCAAGGGCTTCATGTACTTCTCGTTCACCAACCTCCTCGTCAAGACGGACCTCGCGGGCGAACCGGTCGGCTCGGTCACCGGCTTCACCGGGCACCTCGGCGACCTGGACTTCAACACCGGGGACGGCAGGGTCTACGGCTCCCTGGAGTACAAGGCGGCGGAGGCCTTCTACATCGCGATCTTCGACGGTGACCGCATCACCGAGATGGGCATGGACGCCCAGTCGGCCGATGTCGTCTCGACCGTGCATCTCCAGGAGGTCGTGGACGACTACACGGCCGACATGGACGGTGACGGCGTCTTCGACGGCAACACGGCCGACACCGCCGACCACCGGTACGGATGCAGCGGCATCGACGGCGTCGCGTTCGGTCCCGCCTTCGACCGCGGGGGCCGCGACGCCGGACGGGGCCGGACCGGTGGGCAGCTGCTCACCGTCGCGTACGGCGTCTACGCCAACACCACCCGGCAGGACAACGACCACCAGGTGCTGCTCCAGTACGACATCCGGCGGTGGAAGAAGTTCGAGCGCCCGCTCACCGAGGCAGACCCGCACACCAGCGGCCCCGGATCGCCCGACGGCAAGTACTTCAGCTACACCGGCAACACCACCTACGGCGTCCAGAACCTCGACTACGACGCGCACACCGGCAACTGGCTGATGGCCGCGTACAAGGGCACCAAGACGCGGTTCCCCAACTACTCCCTCTTCGTGCTCGACGGCTCCCGGCGCCCGG
The DNA here is from genome assembly GCF_055583685.1 of Streptomyces sp. NPDC104581. Classification (NCBI taxonomy): domain Bacteria; kingdom Bacillati; phylum Actinomycetota; class Actinomycetes; order Kitasatosporales; family Streptomycetaceae; genus Streptomyces; species Streptomyces sp. NPDC104581. The sequence continues at coordinate 49,105 of NZ_JBVJNN010000009.1, read as the reverse complement.
TCACGGGCCCGGTCGGCGGCCAGCCGACACCGGAGCGCGGACGGCTGCTGCCGCTCCTCGCGCAGGGGCTCCACCACCCGCCGACCGGCATTCACGGCTGGGAGTCGACCGGTCAGTACGGGCTCGTCTCGCTCGACGACGGGCGCTACTACCTCGCCGAGGCCGGCACGGTCGTGGAGGACGGCGTGACCAAGCAGACGGGCAGGGCCGTCATGAACCACTGGACCGGCAGCACACCCACCCCCTTCACCCCGGTCGCCGCCGTCGTCCACGACAGCGTGACCGACCCCTCCGACTACGCCGGCCACGCGCCCCACCCGGATCACCCCGGCCACCTCCGTCCGTAGGCGGGCGCGGCGGGCCCGCACAGAAAACCCGGCAGAGAGCAATGGCGGAGAACACCGACAGGAGGGCCCCGCAGAGGGCACCGCCCGTCCGAACGGCAATCGGGTCGCCCGCCCCCGGCTCCGCCGCATACCCTCGCGGCATGACTCTCGTCGCGATTCTCAGCGGCGCCGGGATCTCCACGGACTCCGGCATTCCCGACTACCGGGGGCCCAACGGCGTGTGGCGGCGCGACCCCGCGGCCGAGAAGCTGGTCACGTACGACTCGTACATGAACGACCCGGAGATCCGCCGCCGCTCCTGGCGCATGCGCCGTGAGAGCCCGGTCTTCCGCGCCGAGCCCAACGCCGCGCACCGCGCCGTCGCCGAGCTCGACCGGGTGGGCGACGGCGCGGTCCGGGTGATCACGCAGAACGTCGACGGGCTCCACCAGCTCGCCGGGACCCCCGCCCGCAAGGTGCTCGAACTGCACGGCACGGCGCGGGCGGTGGTCTGCACGGGGTGCGGGGCGCGGTCCACCATGGAAGAGGCGCTGGCCCGCGTCGAGACGGGCGAGGACGATCCGCCGTGCACCGACTGCGGCGCCGTCCTGAAGTCGGCGACGGTCATGTTCGGACAGCGGCTCGACCCGCAGGTCCTCGGGCAGGCCATGTCGATCGCCAAGGCCTGCGACGTCTTCATCGCCGTGGGGTCGACCCTCCAGGTGCAGCCCGCCGCCTCACTGGCGGGGATCGCGGCCGAGCACGGCGCGCGGCTCGTCGTGATGAACGCCGAGCCCACGCCGTACGACGAACTGGCCGACGAGATCATCCGGGAGCCGATCGGCACGGCGCTGCCCACGCTGCTGAAGCGGTTCCACGCGGGCTGAGGGGAGCGGGGACCGCAAGGGGAACGGCGGCGGGGCAGGCGGGCCCCGGTTCAGAAGAGCGTGCCCGCCTCCGCCCCCGGGCCCGTGCCCACGCGCGCGGCGCCCTCGAACGCCAGCAGACGCTGCTTGCGGTCCAGGCCGCCGCCGTATCCGGTGAGACCGCCCGTGGAGCCGATCACCCGGTGGCACGGCACGATGATGCTCACCGGGTTCCTGCCGTTGGCCAGTCCGACCGCGCGGGACGCCCCCGGGTTGCCCAGCGCGTCGGCCAGTTGACCGTACGACCGGGTCTCGCCGTACGGGATCGCCAGGAGCTGGTCCCAGACGCTGCGCTGGAACGGCGTGCCGTGCAGGCACAGCGGGACGTCGAACCCGGTGCGCTCACCCGCGAAGTACTCGCCGAGCTGGTCGATCACGGCGCCGAACGGGCCCGCGTCGGTCTCGCCGAACGTCTCCCGCGGCGGGCGGTGGCGGTGGTCGGTCATGTAGAGGGCGCTGAGCACCCCCTCGGTCGCCACGAGGGTCAGCGGCCCGTAGGGGCTGTCGATCTCGGTGTGTGCTCTGCTCATGCGGTGAACTCCTTTACGCGGGGAGGATGTTGATGGCGTGGTCCTCGGTGGCCCAGAGGTACTGAACGGCGTACGCGCGCCAGGGCCGCCAGGCGGCGGCGCGGGCCGTGAGCGCGGCGGGCGTCGACGGGAGGCCCAGCGCCCGCGCGGACCGGCGGACACCGAGGTCGCCCGGCAGGAAGGCGTCCGGGTCGCCGAGCGCGCGCATCGCGATCACCTCGACGGTCCAGGGGCCGAAGCCCGGGAGCGCGTGGAGCCGCGCCCTGGCCTCGTCCCAGTCGCTGTCCGTGCCGAGCGGGAGCGTGCCGTCGGCCAGCGCGGCGACGAGGGTCGTGAGCGTGGCGCGGCGGCTGCGCGGCAGGGCGAGGGCCTGGGGGTCCAGGGCCGCCAGCGCCCCGGTCGTGGGGAAGAGATGGGTGAGGCCGCCCTCCGGGTCGTCCACGGGTGTGCCGTACGCCGTGACGAGACGGGCCGCGTGGGTGCGCGCCGCGGCGGTCGACACCTGCTGGCCGAGGACGGCGCGTACGGCGAACTCGGCGGCGTCGGCGGTACCCGGCACCCGGCGGCCCGGTGCCTTGTCGACCAGCGGCGCCAGCAGGGGGTCGGTGCGCAGCTGCTCGTCCACGGCGACCGGGTCGGCGTCCAGGTCGAGCATGCGGCGGCAGCGGCTGATGGCGACGGTGAGATCGCGCGGGTCGGTCAGCGCGAGCCGGCAGGCGATGTGGTCGGGGCGCGGTGTCAGGGCGACGATGCCGTGTCCGTACGGAAGACGGAGCGTGCGCCGGTACGCGCCGTCCCGCCACTCCTCTACGCCGGGGACCGCTGTCGCCGCCAGATGGCCGAAGAGGTTGTCGGGGGTCAGCGGTGCGCGGAAGGGCAGCCGCAGACTGATCACGCCGGACGTACGGGGTCCGCGGGCGGCGGCGTCCGGGCGCCGGGCGGCGCGTGCCCGCAGTTCGGTCGGGGCGAGCGCGAACACCTCGCGGACGGTGTCGTTGAAGGCGCGGATCGAGGAGAAGCCCGCGGCGAAGGCGACCTCGGCCATCGGGAGGGTGGTGGTCTCGATGAGCAGACGGGCGGTCTGGGCCCGCTGGGCGCGGGCCAGGGCGAGCGGTCCGGCACCGAGCTCGGCGAGCAGTTGCCGTTCGATCTGACGCTGCGAGTAGCCGAGCCGTCCGGCGAGTCCCGAGACGCCTTCGCGGTCGACGACACCGTCGTGGATGAGCCGCATGGCGCGGGCGACGGAGTCGGCGCGGGCGTTCCACTCGGGAGAGCCGGGGCTGGTGTCGGGCCGGCAGCGCTTGCAGGCCCGGAACCCGGCCTGCTGGCAGGAGGCGGCGCTGGGGTGGAAGACCATGTTCTCGGCCTTGGGGGGCACCGCCGGGCAGCTGGGGCGGCAGTAGATGCCGGTGGTCAGGACGGCGGTGAAGAACCATCCGTCGAATCGGGCGTCCTTGGACCGGACGGCACGCAAGCAGCGCTCGGTGTCGGTGTGCATGCGTCAAGCATCGGTCACGCGGGGTGGGCGGGGCTGGCGGGAATCCGACATCGACCTCACGCTGCCAGGGGCCATGGCATCGGCTCTGGCGTCTCTCAGCCCGCCCGCAGCTTGCGCCACACCGCCTTCGCCGCGTTCTGGCCCGACATGCCGTGCACGCCCGGCCCCGGCGGGGTCGAGGACGAGCAGATGAAGACCGCCGGGTGCGGGGTGCCGTACGGCGACAGGGAGAGCTTGGGACGCACCAGCAGCCGCAGACCCGCGACGGAGCCGCTGGCGATGTCCCCGCCGACGTAGTTGGCGTTCCGGGCGGCCAGCTCCGGCGGTCCCGCGGTGGCACGGGCCAGGACACGGTCCCGGAAGCCGGGCGCGAAGCGCTCGATCTGCCGCTCCATCGCGTCGGTCAGATCGCCCTCCCAGGCGTGCGGCACATGACCGTACGCCCAGAAGACATGCTTGCCCTCGGGGGCGCGGGAGGGGTCCACCAGGCTGGGCTGGGCGGTGATCAGGAAGGGCGTGGCGGGGGCGCTGCCGCCGTACGCCAGGTTCAGCGCGGTGCTGATCTCGCCCTTCGTGGGGCCCACCTGCACGGTGCCGGCCCGGCGCGCGGCCTCCGCCGTCCAGGGCACGGGCCCGTCCAGCGCGTAGTCGATCTTGAACACGGCGGGGCCGTACTTGTACGAGTCGTAGACCCGGCCGAGGCCCGCGATACGGGCGAGCGCGGTCGGCGTGGTGTCGAAGACGTACGCACGGGCCGGGGGCAGGTCGTCGAGCCGCTTGACCTCGAATCCGGTGTGGACCGTGCCGCCGAGGTCGCGCAGATAGGCGGCGAGCGCGTCCGAGATGGACTGGGAGCCGCCGCGCGGCAGCGGCCAGCCGTTCTCGTGCGCGGCCAGCGCGAACATCAGCCCGACCCCGCCGGTCGCGACACCGCTCAGCGGGGCGATGACATGGGCGACGAGCCCGGCGAACAGCCCCTTCGCCTTCTCGTCCTTGAAGCGCCTCATCAGGATGTTCGACGAGGGGATCCCGGCCAGCCCGAAGCGGGCGAGTGTGAGGGTGTCGTGCGGCAGCCCCCTGGGGGGCAGGGCCATGAAGTCCCGGGCGAAGTTGTCCCACTTGCCGAGGAAGGGGGCGAGGAGCCGGCGGTACGCTCCCGCGTCGCGCGGGCCCAGAGAGGCCGCGGTCTCGGCGACGGAACGGGACAGCACGGCGGCCGTGCCGTCGTCCCAGGGGTGGGCCATGGGCAGCTCGGGGTGCAGCCACTCCAGGCCGAACCGCGCGAGCGGCATGTCGTTGAAGGCGGGCGATCCGGCGCCCAGCGGGTGTACGGCGGAACACGGGTCGTGGCGGAAGCCGGGCAGCGTCAGCTCCTCGGTCCGCGCTCCCCCGCCCACGGTGTCACGGGCCTCGAACACGGCGACGGAGAATCCTCGCCGGGCCAGCTCGACCGCGGCGGTCAACCCGTTGGGTCCCGCCCCCACGACGACGGCATCGAGCATCGACGGCACCTTCGGACTCCTTCGTCAGCCGATGGCAGAGGAACCAGGATATTCCTGACCCCTGACACCCCGTCGGCGGGGCGGCGGATGCCGCCTCCGGCACGGTCCGCCGGCTCCGTCGGGCTCCCGGACCGGCTCCGGCCCTAAGCCCCGGTCTCCGCCGGCGTACCCGTCAGCAGGTGCTCCCGCACCCGCCGGGCGGTCACCGCGTCCCGCGCCGCCGTGAACGGCAGCGCGTTGCCACCCGTGATCCGGAAGGGCTCGCCCGTGAGGGTCGTCTGCGCGCCGCCCGCCTCCGTCACCAGCAGCAGGCCCGCCGCGTGGTCCCAGGCCAGCTCCCAGCTGAAGGCGACGGCGTCGAGCGCGCCGCGCGCGATGTCCAGATACTCCAGCCCGGCCGATCCGCAGGGCCGCGCGGCGATGTCGTCGGCGCTCCGGACGCCCAGCAGCGCCCGCTTCTCCTCGGGGGTGGTGTAGTCCGGGTGCGAGGTCGCGACGTCGAGCACCGCGTCGGGCCCGGGGGCGCCGCAGCTCAGCGGGACACCGTCCAGCCGGGCGCCGCGGCCCCGTACCGCGGTCGCCATCTCGCCCGTCGCGGGCGCGTACGTCCAGGAGGCCAGCACCTCACCGCCCTGGGCGAGCGCCACGAGCATGCAGAAACCGGGCTCGCCCCGGACGAACTGGCGGGTGCCGTCGACGGGGTCGACTATCCACACCGGCGCGTCGCCGCTCAGCGCCCCGTACACGGCCGGGTCGGCGTGCACCGCCTCCTCGCCCACCACCACGGAGCCGGGCAGCAGGGCCGTGAGGGCCGCGGTCAGGTGCTCCTCGGCGCCCCGGTCGGCGCTGGTCACCAGATCGTGCGGGCCGGACTTCTCGACGATCTCGTGGGCGGCGAGCTGCCGGTAGCGCGGCACGACCTCGGCGGCGGCGGCATCGCGCATCGCCGCCTCGACAGCGGAAAGGTCACCGTTCAGAAAGTCATCGATCATGCCTCAAGAGAACCACAGAGGTGCGACAACGCAGGTGGGAGCGGAGATGACGGCTCGATGGCGGCTGGGCGTCCGGCCATCGCACGGCCCTCACCGGCCCACCGCGTACCCCTGCATCCCGCGCGGGTTGGCCGCGGCGAGAAGCACTCCCGTGCGCGGGTCCCTGGCGACCGCGCAGAGCCGCCCCTCGGACCAGGGTTCGCCGACGGTGACGTCGTGGCCCCGGTCGCGCAGCGCGTCCACGACGGACGCGTCCATGGCGGGCTCCACGGTGAGGCTGCCCGGCCGCATCCCGCGCGGGTAGAAGGAGCTGGGAAAGCTGTCGTTGTGCCAGTTGGGCGCGTCGATGGCGCCCTGGAGGTCGAGTGCGCCGCGCACATGCGGGCGCAGCGCGACGGCGAGGAAGAAGTGGAGCTGCCACTGGTCCTGCTGGTCGCCGCCGGGGGTGCCGAAGGCCAGGACGGGGATGCCGTCGCGCAGGGCGACGGACGGGGTGAGGGTGGTGCGCGGCCTGCGGCCCGGCGTGAGGGAGTTGGGCAGTCCGTGCTCAAGCCAGGCCATCTGGAGGCGGGTGCCGAGCGGGAAGCCCAGTTCGGGCACGACGGGGTTGGACTGGAGCCAGCCGCCGCTGGGCGTCGCGGCGATCATGTTGCCCCACCGGTCCACGACATCGAGATGGCAGGTGTCGCCGCGGGTCGCGCCGTCGCGGGCGACGGTCGGCTCGCCCGCGCCCGCGGCCGGTACGCCGAGGGCGTCGAAGCCGGCCTCGCCGGCGGCCACTGCGGTGGCGTGCGCGCCGAGGACGGGCGTGCGTCCGTCCGGGCTGCCGGGGCGCAGTCCGTAGGAGGCCGTGTCGCCGATCAGGGCGCGCCGCGCCGCGTTGTACGGCTCCGAGAGCAGGGTGCCGAGCGGTACGTCGGAGGCGTCGCCGTACCAGGCCTCCCGGTCGGCCATGGCCAGCTTGCAGCCCTCCGTAAGGAGGTGGACGTACTCGGCGGAGCCGTACGCCGGGAGCTCGGGTACGGGTGGCAGGAGGGCGAGTTGCTGGAGGAAGGCGGGGCCCTGGCTCCAGCCGGCGGCCTTGCAGAGGGTCCAGCCGTTCCAGTCGTAGGTCGCGGGCGTCTCGTACGCCGCGGACCAGCCCGCCAGGTCGGCGGCGGTCAGGGTGCCGGTGTGGTGGGAACCGCTGGTGTCGAGGGTGGGCCGGCCGGACTGGCGTATCAGCGCGTCGGCGATGAATCCCGTGCGCCAGATGGAGCGCGCGGCCTCGATCTGCGCGACGCGGTCGCCGCCGCCCGACTCCTCGGCCTCGGCGGTCAGCCGGCGCCAGGTGGCGGCCAGGGCGGGGTTGCGGAACAACTCTCCGGGGGCGGGGGCCCGGCCGCCCGGCAGGTAGACGTCGGCCGACGAGCGCCACTCGGTCTCGAAAAGCTCGCGGACGCTCTCCACGGTCCGGCCGACCCGCTCGACCGGCGCGTGGCCGTCCTCGGCGTAGCCGATGGCGTGACGCAGCACCTGTGCGAGGGACTTGGTGCCGTGGTCGCGCAGCAGCACCATCCACGCGTCGAAGGCGCCGGGCACGGCGGCGGCGAGCGGTCCGGTGCCGGGGACGAGTTCGAGGCCGAGGGAGCGGTAGTGCTCGACGGTGGCGCCGGCGGGCGCGGGGCCCTGGCCGCAGAGCACCCGGACCTCACCGTCGGCGGGGGCGATGATGATCGGTACCTCACCGCCCGGCCCGTTCAGGTGCGGCTCCACGACGTGCAGGACGAACCCGGCGGCCACGGCGGCGTCGTAGGCGTTGCCGCCCTCCTCCAGGACGGCCATCGCCGACTGCGAGGCGAGCCAGTGGGTGGAGGACACCATGCCGAAGGTGCCCTGGAGGGTGGGGCGGGTGGTGAACATACGGCTTCTCACCTCTTTGTTTCCTCGCGCCCGCCGGACCGGTCGGCGCGTGGGACGGTTCCTGGGGAGAATCCGGGGAGGGGGTCCGGAGCCGGACCCTCCCCCTCCGTCCGCTCCTCCGGCAGGCTACTCGGCGAGGGTCGTGGCCTCCGAGGGCGGACGGACGGCTCGTTCGACGGCGGATCGGCGCCGCGCCAGCGGGGGGGCGCGAGGTCAGGCGCCGGTGGTGGACCCGGGGCGCACGATCATCAGGACCACGACGACCGCCCAGAGCAGATTGAAGGCGCCGGTGAGCCCGGACAGCCTGGCCGCGGCACGTGCCGGATCACCGCCCTCCCCCTTCTCGGCCGCCTCGATCATGCGCTCCTGGCCGGGCAGTATCGCCAGCGCGAGGATCGCGGCGGCGATCGCCGTCAGCACGATCGACACGACGAGCCAGGCATCGGTGAGGACGCCGAGCTGCGCCCCGGTGGCGATGCCGAAGACCGGAACGGCCACCCCGACGATCGCGTAGCCGGCGCAGATCCGGTGGAGCAGCGCCGCGGCGGCGGAGGAGGGTCCGTCCGCCCCGGCCCGGCGCGCGTAGCGCGGGAACATCGACGCCGCGACGGCGATCGGCCCGACCACCAGGATCGAGGCGAGGACATGGATGGACAGCAGCAGCTTGGTCACCGCGGGGCCCTTCGGAGAGCGCGTGAATAAGTTGGCTGCCAATAGGTACCACGCCAACGCGTTTCATAGGTAGGCTGGCTACCCATGAAGACAGACGCGGTGCGCGGGCACCTGGACGGACTGTTGCTGGCCGTGCTCGAACCCGGTCCGCTGCACGGCTACGCGATCATCGCCGCGGTCCAGGAGCGCAGCGGGGGCGCGCTCCAGCTCCGTACGGGCACGATCTATCCGGCGCTGAACAGACTTGAGCGGCTCGGACTGCTCGGCAGCAGCTGGGAGTCCGTGGGCGAGCGGCGGCGGCGCTGCTACCGGCTGACCGACGCCGGGCGCGGCAGCCTGGAGAGCGAACGGTCGGCGTGGCGGGAGTTCACGACGGCGATCGGTTCGGTCCTGAACCCGGGCACCGACGCCCCGGCGCCGAGGCCCGCGACATGAGCGACATGAGCGGCGTGAACGACGTCAGCGACGTGAACGAGATGAGTGGCATGGGCGGCGACGACCGCGGCAGCGGCACGCGCACCGCGCCCGGCGACCCGGTCGCCGGCCATGTCGCGGCGCTCTCCGCCGCGCTGCACGGCCCGGTCGGGGCCAAGTCCCGGCTGATCCAGGAGATACGGGACGGGCTCACCGACACGGTGGAGGCACACACCCGCGACGGCGTGCCCTACGCGGAGGCAGCCCGGCTGGCAGTACGGGAGTTCGGCTCCCCCGAGGAGCTGGTGCCCAGCTGCCAGCGGGAGCTGACCATCGCCCAGACCCGGCGGACCGCCCTGTCGGTCACCCTCACCGTGCCGTTCCTGATCGCCTGCTGGCATCTGGTCTGGAGCGCGGGGCAGGGCTGGCAGCTCCACCACACGGCGCAGCTCGTCGCCGTCCAACTGGCGGCCCTCGCGGCCGTCGCCACCCTGCTCGCCGCGGCGGCGCTCGCCGCCACCGGTGCGACGGCCCGCGTGCTGCGGACACCGGAGCGGCTGCCGCTGGCGGTCGCCTGGGCCGGCACGACGGCGGGGGTGGCGATGGTGCTCGCCACGCTCGCTCTGGCCGTGCTGTCCCCGCTCGCCGCCAACTGGCCGCTGGTCACCCTCGCGGCCGTGGTCACCGCACTCTCGCACGGCTTGGTGGCCTCCTCGGCCCGCGCCTGCCGCCGCTGCGCGCGGCTGCCCGTGGCCTGACCCGGCGCGGACGGACCGATGGACGGCGGACGGCGGACGGCGGACGGCGGACGGCGGACGGCGGACGGCGGACGGCCACGGGATGATCCGCCCGCGCCTCGGCGTTGCAGCGCACAGACAACAAGAGCTGGAGGCGGAGCGGTGCACGGTGAGTACAAGGTGCCCGGCGGCAAGCTGGTCGTCGTGGATCTGGACGCGCGGGACGGCGTCCTGCGTGACGTCCGGGTCTCCGGGGACTTCTTCCTGGAGCCGGACGAGGCGATCCATGCCATCGACCGGGCGCTCGAAGGCGCGCCCGCCGACCTCGACGCGGTCGCTCTCGGCGCCCGTGTCCAGGCGGCGCTGCCGCCCGGCACCCAGATGTACGGGCTGACGAGCGACGGCGTCGGTATCGCCGTGCGGCGCGCGCTGGCCCACGCCACCGACTGGACGGACTACGACTGGCAGCTCGTCCGCATGGAGCCGCAGCCGCCGGCGCTGCACATGGCCCTGGACGAGGTCCTGACGCACGAGGTCGCGGCGGGCCGCCGGGCGCCGACGCTGCGGGTCTGGGAGTGGGCCTCCCCCGCCGTGGTGATCGGCAGCTTCCAGTCGCTGCGCAACGAGGTCGATCCGGCGGCAGCGGCGCGGCACGGTGTGACGGTCGTACGGCGGATCTCGGGCGGCGGGGCCATGTTCATCGAGCCCGGCAACACCATCACCTACTCGCTGTCCGTCCCCGACGCCCTCGTACAGGGCCTGACGTTCGCCGACAGCTACGCGTATCTGGACGACTGGGTGCTCGGCGCGCTGGGCGACATGGGGGTCAGGGCCTGGTACCAGCCGCTCAACGACATCGCCACCGAGGCGGGCAAGATCGCGGGCGCGGCGCAGAAGCGGGTGGTGGGCGGCGGCGCCGTACTGCACCACGTGACGATGGCGTACGACATCGACGCCGCCAAGATGCTCGACGTCCTGCGCGTCGGCAAGGAGAAGCTCTCCGACAAGGGCACGCGCAGCGCGGCGAAGCGGGTGGACCCGCTCCGGCGCCAGACGGGGCTGCCGCGCGAGGCGGTCATCGAGCGGATGGTCGAGTCGTTCCGCGGACGGTACGGCCTGACGGAGGGCAAGGTGACCGACGAGGAGCTGACACGGGCGCGGGAGCTGGCCGGGACGAAGTTCGGCACGCCGGAGTGGACGGCCCGGGTGCCGTAGCCGGTCCCCTGCGCGGCCCGCGGAACGGTTGTTGGCCCGCTGGTGCGGTGCGATCGCGAGGCGCGGGGCTTGTTCTCGCACGGGGCGTGCGTGGGCGCGTCCGACAACGCGACGAGCGTGGGTCCCCGCCGTGCGCCCGGCCCGGCCGCCCGCGCGGTGAGTGAGTCACCGCGCGGCGGCCGTCGGACGCGCCCACGCAGCGGCTCAGGAGTTGAGCGCGGGAATGATCTCGGAGCCGTACGTGTCGATCGTGGCCTCCTTCGCGTCGTGCATGTTGTAGACGGCGAACTGGTCGACTCCCAGGGCCTGTAGCGTCTTCAGCTTCTCGATGTGCGCCTCGGCCGGGCCGAGCAGGCAGAAGCGGTCCACGATGTCGTCGGGCACGAAGTCCGCGGACGGGTTCCCGGCGCGGCCGTGGTGGCTGTAGTCGTACCCCTCGCGCTGTTTGATGTACGTGGTGAGGGCGTCCGGCACCAGGTCGGAGTGCTCGCCGTAGCGGCTCACCAGGTCCGCGACGTGGTTGCCGACCATTCCGCCGAACCAGCGGCACTGGTCACGGGCGTGCGCCAGGTCGTCACCGACATAGGCGGGGGCGGCGACGCAGATGGTGACCGAGTCCGGGTCGCGCCCGGCGTCGGACGCGGCCGTACGGACGGCGTTGACCATGGTCTCGGTGAGGTACGGGTCGGCGAGCTGGAGGATGAAGCCGTCGGCCTTGGCGCCGGCCATCGCCAGCGCCTTCGGCCCGTACGCGGCCATCCAGACCGGCAGCTTGCCCTCCCGCACCCAGGGCAGCCGGATCGGGTTGCCGTCCACCAGCGCCTCGCGCCCCTCGGCGAGTTCGCGGATGACGTCGATCGCGTCGCCGAGCCGCGCCAGCGTGTTGGGCGGGCGGCCGGCGACCCGCATCGCGGAGTCGCCGCGGCCGATGCCGCACACGGTGCGGTTGCCGTACATCTCGTTGAGCGTGGCGAAGGTGGACGCGGTCACCTCCCAGGTGCGGGTGCCCGGATTGGTGACCATCGGCCCGACGATCAGTTTGGTGGTGTGTTCGAGGATGCGGCTGTAGATGACGAACGGCTCCTGCCAGAGCACGGCGGAGTCGAAGGTCCAGCCGTACCGGAAGCCGTTGCGCTCGGCGCGCCGCATGAGGCCGACGACCGCCGATGCCGGCGGGTCGGTCTGGAGGACGAGTCCGAAGTCCATGGCGGGGCCACTCCCAACTTTCAGGTGAGGTACTGACAGGTGGAGCGGGGGGTGTAACTGCCGTGCCCCGGACGCCCGGTGTACTTGCGGCCGTCGATGACGACCTCGCCGCGGGACAGCACGGTCTCGACCTGTCCGGTGATCCGTTTGCCCTCGTACACCGAGTAGTCGACGTCCATGTGGTGGGTCTCGGCGGACAGGGTCTGCTCCGCGTGCGGGTCGTAGATGACGATGTCCGCGTCGGCGCCCGGCGCGATGGTGCCCTTCTTGGGATAGAGGCCGAACATCCGGGCCGGGCTCGCGCAGGCGATCTCGATCCAGCGGCGCCGGGAGATGTGCCCGTCGACGACGGCCTGGTGGAGGAGATCCATCCGGTGCTCGACGCCGGGCAGCCCGTTGGGGATCTTGGAGAAGTCGCCGCGGCCCATCTCCTTCTGCCCGTTGAAGCAGAACGGGCAGTGGTCGGTGGAGACGACCTGGAGGTCGTTGGTGCGCAGTCCGCGCCAGAGGGCCGACTGGTGTTCGCGGGGCCGCAGCGGGGTCGAGCAGACGTACTTGGCGCCCTCGAAGTCCGGCTCGGCGAGATTGTCGGTGGACAGGAAGAGATACTGCGGGCAGGTCTCGCCGAAGACCGGAAGTCCCTTGTCACGGGCGGCGGCCAGCTCGGCGACGGCCTCCTCGGCGGACACGTGCACGACGTACAGGGGCGCGTCGGCTACGCGGGCGAGCTGGATCGCGCGGTGCGTCGCCTCGGCCTCCAGCAGCACCTTGCGCACCTCGCCGTGGTGGCGGGGGTCGGTGCGGCCGGCGGCGAGGGCCTGTTCCACGAGGACGTCGATCGCGATGCCGTTCTCGGCGTGCATCATGATCAACCCCCCGTTGTGGGAGGCCCGTTGCATGGCGCGCAGGATCTTGCCGTCGTCGCTGTAGAACACGCCGGGGTAGGCCATGAACAGCTTGAAGGAGGTGATGCCCTCCTGGACGAGGAGGTCCATCTCCTTGAGGGAGTCCTCGTTGACGTCGGCGAGGATCATGTGGAAGCCGTAGTCGATGGCGCAGTTGCCGTCCGCCTTGGCGTACCAGGCGTCGAGGCCCTCGCGCAGCGCCTGGCCGGGCGACTGGATGGCGAAGTCCACGATGGTGGTGGTGCCGCCCCAGGCGGCGGCGCGGGTGCCGGTCTCGAAGGTGTCGGCGGCGAAGGTGCCGCCGAACGGCATCTCCATGTGCGTATGGCCGTCGACGCCGCCGGGGATGACGTACTTGTCGGTGGCGTCGATGACCCGGTCCGCGGTCCAACTCGCGGCGACGTCGGAGCCGTTCGCGGCGAGCGCGACGACACGGCCGTCCTCGGTCAGCACATCGGCGTGGACCTCGTCGGCGGCGGTGATGACCAGACCGCCGCGGACGAGCGTGCGTTTACTCATGACTTGGCCTCCGTGACCGGACGGAACGTGAACGTGACGTGGCTGCGGCGCGGGGTGAGCGGTGGGCGGTGGCCGGTGGCCGGTGGGCGGCGTCGACTAGACGCTGTCCAGGGCGCGTTCGAGGATCGCCGCGCCCTCCTCGGCCTCCGCGACCGTGAGGGACAGCGGCGGGGCGACGCGCAGCACGCTGGAGTCGTGCCCGCCGCCCTTGCCGATCAGCAGGCCGCCCTCGCGCGCCGCCTCGGTGACCGCCGCGGCGGCCTCCGGGTTCGCCTCGCCGGTGCCCGGCTTCACGAGTTCGACGCCGATCATCAGGCCGCGCCCGCGCACCTCCCGTACGGCGGGGACTCCGGCGCCCGCGGCGCGCAGCCGCTCGATCAGCAGGCCGCCGACGCGGCGCGCGTTGCCGGGGAGGTCGTGGTCCAGGAGGTACGCGAGATTGGCCACGCCGGCCGCCATCGTGACCGGGCTGCCGCCGAACGTGGAGATGGAGTTGGCGTCGAGGCAGTTCATGATCTCGGCGCGGGCGACGACACCGCCGATGGACATGCCGTTGCCGATGCCCTTGGCGAAGGTGAGGATGTCCGGCGGGCCGTTCTCGGCGTGGGCCTGCCAGCCCCAGAAGTGCTCACCGGTGCGGCCCCAGCCGGTCTGCACCTCGTCGCTGATCCACAGGATGCCGTGCCGGTCGAGGACTTCGCGGAACGCGGCGTACAGACCGTCCGGCGGTGAGGTGAAGCCGCCGACGCCCTGGATCGGCTCGGCGATCAGCGCGGCGGGCGCGCGCGTGTGCCCGAGCAGGTCCTCCAGGTCGGCGACGCACGCGGCGACGAAGTCCGTGTCGGACAGGTGCGCGTACGGACCCCGGGTGCGGACGCCGCCGTGCACGTACAGCGTCTGGAGCGGCGAGAGGCTGGTCGGGGACCAGGCGCTGTTGCCGGTGACGGAGACGGTCGAGAAGGACCGGCCGTGGTAGCTGTTGCGCATCGCGAGGATCTGGTTGGAGCGGCGGTACGCGGTCGCGAGCAGCAGGGCCGTGTCGTTGGCCTCGGTGCCGGAGGTGGTGACGAAGACCCGCGCGTCCGGGATGCCGGAGAGTGCGGCGACACGCTCGGCGAACTCCACCATCGGGCGGTTGAGATAGAGCGTGGACGAGTGGATGATCCGCCCCGCCTGCTCGGCCACCGCCTTGGTGACCTCGGGGAGGGCGTGGGCGGTCATGGTGGTGAGGATGCCGCCGAAGAAGTCGAGGTAGCGGTTGCCCTCGGCGTCCCAGACGTGCCGGCCCTCGCCGTGGGTGAGTTCGATGGGCCGCCGGTAGTAGAGGGCGAGCCAGTCGGGGAGGACGGCGCGGTGCCTGCCGTGCAGGTCGGTGGCGGGGAGGCGGACGGCCGCACCGTGGGTGGCGCGGCCGGGACCGGACGGGGCGGCGGCCGGATCGGCGGGTGCCTCGGTCACGGCTGCACCAGCCCCTCGTACGCGTCCGGGCGCCGGTCCCGGTAGAACGCCCACTGCTGGCGCACCTCGTCGATGACCCCGAAGTCCAGGTCCCTGACGACCAGTTCCTCGGCCTTGTCGCTCGCCGGCTCGCCGACGAACTGTCCGCGCGGGTCGACGAAGTACGACGTCCCGTAGAAGTCGTTGTCGCCGTACTCCTCCTGGCCGACGCGGTTGATCGCGGCGATGAAGTACTCGTTGGCGACGGCGGCGGCGGGCTGTTCGAGCTGCCAGAGATAGCTGGAGAGACCGCGTGAGGTGGCCGACGGGTTGTAGACCAGTTCGGCGCCGTTCAGGCCGAGTTGGCGCCAGCCCTCGGGGAAGTGCCGGTCGTAGCAGATGTACACGCCGACCTTGCCGACGGCGGTGTCGAAGACGGGCCAGCCCGCGTTCCCCGGCTTGAAGTAGTACTTCTCCCAGAAGCCCTTGACCTGTGGGATGTGGTGCTTGCGGTACTTGCCGAGGTACGAACCGTCGGCGTCGATGACGGCCGCGGTGTTGTAGTAGAAACCGGACTGCTCCAGCTCGAACACCGGCACCACGACGACCATCCCGGTCTCCCGCGCCAGGGCCCGCATCCGGGTCACGGTCGGTCCGTCGGGGACGGCCTCGGCCCACCGGTAGTGCTCGGGCTCCTGCACCTGGCAGAAGTAGGGGGCGTTGAACACCTCCTGGAAACCGATGACCTGGGCGCCCTGCCGGGCCGCCTCGCGGGCGTGCTCCTCATGCTTGGCGATCATGGATTCGGTGTCGCCGGTCCAGGTCGCCTGGACGAGTGCGGCGCGTACGACTCTGGCCACGAGCTGCTCCTTCGGCGGAAGGTCGAGCGTTTGCGGGGCGTTTCCCGAGCGCGTTCCAAGCGCTCGTCGAGCGCTTTCTACGCCCGTAGACACGGTGCGTAGGAGGAGAACCTAAGCCCGCCGTCCCACCGGGGCAAGACCATCGCTGTTAAGCCGCGGAGTCGATCATGATTCGCACCCGCCCGGTCCACAGGGTGTCGGGACGCCGTCGCCGGAGCGGTCCGGCCGGGCCGGAGCCCGGCGCAACCGGCTCCGTCAGGCGCCGCCCCTGCCCGCGCTCCGCAGCGCGCGGGCGAGGTCGCGTTCGTGACCGGTGGAGACGCCACGCGCCGCTTCGATCAGCCACGGCGCCAGACGCGACGGGTCGACCGCCGCGATGCGCGCCGTGTCCTCGGGCGTCCGGGCGCGGACGAACGCGGCGAGCAGCGCCCGCACCTCCTGGGCGCGGCGCGCGGCGCCGAGGGCGAGGGCCGCGTGGCCGATGTCCTCGGGGGGCCGGGAGACGGCCTGGCGCAGCAGCACACCGCAGTCGGCGTCGCGGCCCGCCATGGCGAGGGCGCTGGCCGCGGCCGCGAGCCGGTCGGGCGGCAGGGACGACGCCTCCCACAGCACCGACGCCCAGTCGGCGCCGAGTTCGGCCCGGTGCAGTTCGGCTGCCAGGAAGGGCAGTTGCTCCGCGGGCCTGGCCGCGGCCTCGCAGAGCGCCACGTGCGCCTCACCGCTGCGGCCGGCGGCCCGCAGCTGTGCGAGCACGGCCACCGTGTCGAGGGCGGCGCGGCGCGCCTCGGCCTGCTCCCGCGTCAGTCCGCTGTCCAACCCCTCCGTGCGGGGGCGCTCGGAGCCCGGCGAGCCGCCGAAGCGGGCGCCGCGCGGCGGTGCGGTGGCGGAGGGCGGTACGAGGGGGTCGACCGCCGGATCGGTGCCTTCGGTGAAGGCGAAGCGCGCGCCCCGCTGCTTGCGCTGTTTACGGCGCTGGCCGGGCACCTGCGCCAGTTCCTGTGAATCCTCGGGTCCGACGGCGGGGTTGGCGCCCGTGTCGCTCCCGTCGCGGGCCTCGCCGGCGCCGTCCGGCTCGGGGCGGAACCAGTCGTCGGGCACGGTGGGGCGGCCACCGTCGGGACGGCCGAAAACCGACTGGTCGTCGGTCATCGGTTCCTCGGCCCGGTACCACCCGCCGGCGGCCGTGGGGCCCGTCTCCGGGGAGCCGTACTCCGGGCGGGTGGGCGCGGTGTGCGCGGGCGAGGAGGAGCGCGCGTCGGGCGCGCCGAGTGAGCCCCGCGTACCGTGCGGGGGGTGTGCGACCGGTGCGTTCGACGGGTCGGAGACAGCCGTGAGGCGCTCGCGCAGTTCGGCGCAGCGGGCGGTCGCGCGCGCGTAGTCGTCACGGACCCATGCCAGGTCGTATTCGAGCTGGTCCGCCTCCGGCGAGCCCTGGCGGACCTGCCGGAGGCGGCGCATCACGTCGTCGGCGCGGCTCGCCGCGGTGGCTTGTTCGTGCCGCATCAGCCGCAGCCGCTCGTTCAGCGCGTCGGAGCCGCCGGGGAGCCGGTCGTGCGCGGCGGCGGACGCGGCGTGCAGTCTGCCCGCCCGCGCCGTCTCGCGGTCGACCGGCCGGTTCTCATGGCTCGCGGCGAGGTCGTGGAGCAGTGACTCCACGACGTCCCAGGGCGGCACTTCGGCACCGTCGAGGCAGGCCCTGAGCCCCTCGGGGTCCCGCTGCCGGAAGACGGCGTACCAGCCGCCGTCCGGGTCGAGGAGCTCCGTCATCCCGCGGAAGTACCGCGCGAAAGCCCCGATTTCAGCCGGAAGTTCGTGCCTGGTCATCGCTGTCTTACCCGCCCCTGCCCTGCCGCACCGCCTTGGGCCGACCGTCCGGCCCGCCGGCATGAAACCGCAGCCGTGTTACGTGACGGCTACGCGGGATTTTCGCGCACGGTGCGGTGCGATCACTCAAGTATGTGCTCACGGAGTGGTCGACGTCACGTTTCCGAGGAAAAAATGTGGTTGACGCTCAAGGTTGTTTCACAAGTCGGCGCGCCGACGAGGCGTCAGAAACTGACCACGATTCCGGTGTGGACCTGCTTGCCGCGGCGTACGAGCGCGGCCGGCTTGGCGACGAGCCAGAACTGCCAGGTGTACTTGCGGGCGAGGAACTTGTTGACCTGGGCGGCCTCCTCGCCTTCGAGGAGCCGGGCCGTCCCCTCGGCGGTGGCGGCGCCCGGCGCGATGCGCCCGCGCGCGTCGCACGCCGTGACGACGACCCGGTTGTCGTTGCGGAGCCGCTTGACCTTCCAGGAGTCACTGCGGGTCCAGATGTAGAGGACACCGCCGTCCACGGCGTGCCAGACCGGGGTGTCCACTCCGGTGCCGTCCTTCCGGTACGTGGTGAGGCTGACGTAGCGGCTTCGGCGGAGCGCGTCGAGAGTCATGCGCACGAGACTATGCCGCGCCACCGGACGGGCGGACTCCGGGACCGGCGGCCGGGGGGCGCAGGGGGCGGAGACCAGGGGCGGACGGACTGCGGATCAGGCCGGCATCGGCGAGCAGGCCGCCACGATCTCGTCCATCGACAGCCCAAGCGCCGAGGCAAGCGCCGCGACCGTGAAGAAGGCGGGCGTCGGGGCGCGGCCGGTCTCGATCTTGCGCAGCGTCTCGGGCGAGAGCCCGGAGACGGCGGCGATCTCGACCATGCTGCGCGGACCGCGCGCCTCGCGGAGCAGACGGCCCAGCCGCTCGCCGCGCTCGCGCTCTTCCGGGGTCAGTGGGGTACGCACCATGGCGTCATTGTAATACCGCCACGACCGGTATAATTATTGGAACGGTGGAGATCGAACGGACGCGTCCCCGGACGCCGTACGCGCCGCGGGCCGGGCGGGACTCCACGGGCACGCCTGAGCCGTGTCCGTGGAGTCCCGCGCGGTGTCCGGCGCGCCGCCGGCCGCCGGGCGGGCTTCATGGGCCCGTCCGGTGGCCGGGGCCTTCGGGTCAGGGCCGGTTCGCGGGGCGGACCACCATCGCGGAGCCGCCGCCCCTGCGGTCCTTCTCCGCCGCCGCCACCCAGCGGCCGTCGGGCAGCCGCTGGACGCCCGTCGCGGCGCCGATCTCCGGGTTCTTGGTGAACGCGTGCCCCAGTGCTTCGAGTTGGCCGCGCAGCGGGCTGTCGTAGAGACCCGGCTCCAGCTCGGTCGTCGCCGAGTTGCGCTGGCTGGCGCGGGGCGCGGCGATCGCGTCGACCAGCGGCAGACCCCGGTCGAGATGGCCGGTGAGGGTCTGGATGACAGTCGTGATGATGGTCGCGCCGCCGGGTGAGCCGAGCGCCACGAGCGGCCGGTCACGGTCGTCGAGCACGATCGTCGGGGAGATGGACGACCTCGGCCGCTTGCCGGGGCCGGGCAGGTTCGGGTCGTGGACGGCCGGGTTCGCGGCGGCGAACGAGAAGTCCGTCAGCTCGTTGTTGAGGAGGAAGCCCCGGCCGGGCACCGTGATGCCGCTGCCGCCGGTGGACTCGATCGTCAGCGTGTAGGCGACGACGTTGCCCCACTTGTCGGCGGCCGTCAGATGGGTGGTGTTCTCCCCCTCGTACGTCGTCGGCGCCGCCGTACCGCCGGGCGCGCACGCCACCGGGTTCGCCGGGTCGCCGGGCGCGAGCGGGCTCTTGAGTACCGCGTCGTCCTTGATGAGGCATGCGCGCGAGTCGGCGAAGCGCTGCGACAGCAGGCCCTTCGTGGGGACGTCCTCGAACGCGGGGTCGCCGAGCCAGCGGCCCCGGTCGGCGAACGCGATGCGGCTCGCCTCGATGAAGCGGTGCAGATACCGCTTCTGCGAGGCCCGCGACAGATCGGTGTTCTCCAGGATGTTGAGCGCCTCACCGACGCTCGTGCCGCCGGAGGACGACGGCGCCATGCCGTAGACGTCGAGCCCCCGGTAGGAGATCTTCGTCGGCGCCTGCCGCTTCGTCCGGTACGCGGCCAGGTCTCCGGTCGTCAGATCGCCGGGCCGCACGTTGCGGGTGGCGTCCGGATCGACGGGCGGGGTGCGGACGGTACGGACGATGTCGCGGGCGAGGTCACCCTTGTAGAGCGCGTCGGTGCCGCGCCGGCCCAGTTCCGCGTACGTACGGGCCAGGTCGGGGTTCTTGAACACCGAACCGGTCACCGGCAGTTCGCCGCCCGGCAGGAAGAGTTCGGCCGAGGCCGGGAAGTCGGCGAACCGGTCCTGGTTCGACGCGGTCTGGGAGCGGAACGTCTCGTCGACGGTGAAGCCGTCCTTCGCCAGCCGCTCGGCGGGCGCCAGCAACTGCCGCAGCGACCTGCTGCCCCAGGAGTCGAGCGCCCGCTCCCAGGTGGCCGGGGTGCCGGGCGTACCGACGCCGAGTCCGCTCGTCATGCCCTCGGCGAAGGGGATCGGCTTGCCGTTCTCCTGGAAGAGGGTGGCGTCGGCGGACTTGGGAGCGGTCTCGCGGCCGTCGATGGTGTGGACGGAGCGGGACTTGGCGTCGTAGTAGACGAAGTAGCCGCCACCTCCGATCCCGGCCGAGTAGGGCTCGGTGACACCGAGCGCGGCGGCGGTGGCCACCGCCGCGTCCACGGCGTTGCCGCCGCGCCGCAGGACCTCGATACCCGCGGCGGACGCGTCCTGGTCCACGCTCGACACGGCTCCGCCGTGGCCGACGGCGAAGGGCGTCTTGGCGGGCGTCTTGGCGGGCGGTTTCACCGGCGCCTCCGTGGGAGGCGCCGCGGCGCCCACCGAGAGCATGGCGGCGGCGAGGGCCACGACAGAGACATTGCGTGCGGTGCGTGGGGCGGGGCGGCGCATCTGTACCTCCGGTCGACGTCCGTCCGCGGAGCGTAACTTCACCGCTCGCGCCCCGCCATAAGCATTGGTCCGATGACATGAAGGGTTTACCGAGGAGGTCGCCGGACAGTCCACCGGCCGGTCCGTCCCCCATCGCCGCCCGGGCCGCGTCCGGGGGGCGTGAACTCCTCGCACCATGTCCGGTACGGCGACGTCCCGCTAACATGCGCGCCCATGACAGACGACGTACGCAATATCGTTCTCGGGGTGCTCGCCACCGGCATCAGCGCCGCTCTCGGCTGGATGGCCCGGACCTATCTCTGGCGCCGCAAGCTGCGCAGGAAGCAGGCGTTCTTCGGACTGCCGGGCAACTCCGAGTGTCTGCTGGTCGTCAACCGGGAGGCGGGCGGCGACGGCGCCGTGCACCGTCATGACGTCTTCGCGCTGCTGGAGATGTCCGCGCTGATCAAGGACTGCGGCGCGCACGCGCAGATAGTCCAGCACGACTCCGCGCAGCAGGGGTTCGGGGAGCGTACGGAGTTCTGTCTGGGCGGTCCCGCGTCGAACCGCCGGATGGCCGCCCATCTCTCCTCGCTGCTGCCCGGTGTGAAGATCAACACGGATCCGGATCCCGGCCCGGACCGCGGGGCCTTCCAGATAGGCAGCGAGCGCCACCGCGCGGAGCCGGGCGTGGCGGAGTACGTCATCCTGGCCCGCCTGACCGCCGGCCAGGACTCCCGGCCGGTCTTCCTCTTCTGCGGGCAGCGGGCGATCACCAACCAGGCGGCCTCGCGCTATCTGGCCAGACACCACGAGAAGCTGTCACGGAAGCACGGCCGCGACTCGTTCTGTCTGCTGCTGAAGGTGGTCAACTCGCAGGCGTACGGCCCCGATGTGGTCGAGCTGGTCGCGGACGTCACCAGGGCGGCGCAGGAGCCGGCCCCCGTCGTACGCACCTCGCACCGGGCGACCGGCTGAGGGGCGACCCGGTGCGGGACCACCGCCGGACCGCCACCACCGCGGAGCCGCCGGTGACGGCGTGGAAGACGCGGACGGCGCGGACGGCGCGGACGGCGCGGGAATCGGCGGGGAAGGAGAAGAGCGGCACCCTCGTCGTACGTGGCGACGACGCGGGCCCGCTCCATGTCGAGCACGGCCCTCCCGGCGCGCAGCTGACCTTCTCCCCGGCCACGCCCGACCCGTGGTGCCGGTCGGTCCCGTGGCGCGAGAAGTGATCTCCGGCTGCTGCCAGAGGGTCCCCCCGCGACAGGCGGGAGGCGGGCCGTGTCCCTTGAGCTACCGCACGTCGGGCGGCGGCGGGACCATCCCCGCGAGCGCGGGGCACGGCGGACGCGTACGGACTCCCGGGTGGCACCCGAGGCCGGCGCGGCATCCGTGATCTCTTCCGTCGAGACCACCGTCACCATGGGGATGAACGACGAATCGTAGTCCAGATTCGGCGCGATGGGCTCGTCCGCGCATCCGAACTCCCGGACCGGGGCATCCGGTCGGCGGGGTGTGGGTGGGTCGTGGAATCGGCCGCGGCCCCCGCCGCGGACTGCCCGTCGGACCGTGGTCGACGGCCATGCGCTGCCCTCCCCGTTCTCGGCGATGTCGAGGTCAGCGCAAACTATCCAGCCCGCCAAGGGACTTCACGCCCGACACGCATAAATCGGTCATAAGCCGTATTAACACCCCGAGAGTGGGGGCGATCACGCTTCGGCCGCCTCCGCGTACACCTGCGACAGTTCGGGCGCGCCGCTGACGGCCCAGTCCAGACCGGCTTCCACGACCTGGATCTCACGGCCGGAGACGAGCCGGACGACGGGATGGCCGCCGGGCCAGATGTGCCAGGCCGCCCCTTCGACCGTACGCACGATGACCGTACCGAGGTACAGCCCCGCGTCGTTGCCGAGCCAGGGCAGCTCCTCCGGGTCGTCGCGCCAGTGGGGCGGCAACTGGTCCAGGGCCTCCAACGAGGCCGGGGAGTCGTCCAGTTCGAGGCCGGACGCCCCTGCCCGGACACGCAGCAGCTCGCACTCGGAGAGCAGCTCGGCCACGCCTTCCGCGTCGCTGCCGACGACGGATGCCGACGACGCCCCCTCATCAGCACCGTTGCGTTTGCGCCAGTTGTCCAAGAAAGGGATGTTCATACCACTCAGCCTGCCATTTCCCCGTGCCCGCGCACCTCGGGGCACGCGGGCGGTATCAGAGGCAGAATGCCCGCGGCCAGACCCGACGATGCCGGCCCGGCCCCCGGAACATCAGAGGTCGAGATCGACGACGACCGGAGCATGGTCCGAAGCACCCTTGCCCTTGCGCTCTTCACGGTCGACATAACTGTCCTTGACGGCGGCGGTGAAGGGCCCGTTGCCGTAGACGAGGTCGATCCGCATACCCCGGTTCTTCGGGAACCGGAGTTCGCGGTAGTCCCAGAAAGTGTACGGCTGGTCGTACTTGAGCGGTCGCGGCATCACATCGGACAGACCGCCGTCCCGCAGAGCGGCGAGCGCGGCGCGCTCGTCGGGCGTGACATGGGTGGCGCCCTCGAAGAGCGCCGGGTCCCACACGTCCTGATCGGTCGGCGCGACGTTGAAGTCACCGAGGACGGCGAACGGCCTCTCCCCCGCGCTGTCCTCGGCCACCGCCGCGCGCAGCGCCTCCAGCCAGCGCAGCTTGTACGCGTAGTGATCGTGCGCGACCTCGCGGCCGTTGGGCACGTAGACCGACCAGACCCGGACGCCGCCGCAGGTGGCGGAGATCGCGCGGGGCTCCTCGACGCCCTCGTACTCCGGGCCGCCGGGCAGGCCCTTGACGACGTCGTCGAGACCGGCGCGGGAGATCAGCGCGACCCCGTTCCACCTGCCGGTGGCGTTGACCGCCGACTCGTAACCCAGCTCGCGCAGAGCGTCGGCGGGGAACTGCTCCAGGGTGCTCTTGGTCTCCTGGACGCACAGCACGTCCGTGCCCGTGCTCTCCAGCCACGCCAGCAGACGCGGCAGCCGGGCAGTGATCGAATTGACGTTCCAGGTGGCGATGCGCATGGACGACAGCCTATCCGCGAGGTCCGACAGTGACCCTCCCGGCGATCACCGGGACGGCGCCTCGGGCGTCGCCGACCGCACAGTTCGCCGGCCTCACAGTTCGGTGGCCTCACCGGGCGCCAGCCTGGCGTGGCCGGAACCCCCGAGCCGGCCGACATGGCCGTCGTACAGAGGCAGCGCCAGATCGGTGAGCAGCGCGTCGTGGATGTCGAAGGTGCGTCGCGGCTTGACCTCGCGTACGTAGTCGATCACTTCGGAGATCTTGTTCCACGGCGCGTGCACCGGGACCATCAGCGTCTCGACGGGACGGTCGGGGACCGTGAACGCGTCGCCGGGATGGAAGAGCGAACCGTCCACCAGATAACCGACGTTGGTGACCCGCGGCAGATCGGGGTGGATCACCGCGTGCAGTTCGCCGTGCACCTGTACGTCGAAGCCCGCCGCGGCGAACGCGTCGCCGTGGCCCACCGTGTGCACCCGTCCCGGAAAGGCCGCGGAGAGCTGCTCGGCGACGCTGCGCAGGGTCCAGATCTCGGTGGCCGGGTCCGCTTCCAGGGCGGTGCGCAGCCTGCCCTCGTCGAAGTGGTCGGGGTGCTCGTGCGTGATGAGCACGGCGTCGGCGCCGAGCGCCGCGTCCTCCTCGCTGAAGACACCGGGGTCGACGACGAGCGTGCGCCCCTCCTTCTCCAGCCGGACGCAGGCGTGGGACTTCTTGGTGAGCTTCACCCTGACCACCTCGTGTCGCGGATTCCTGGACGGCGTTCCCTTACGGCCACCGGTTTCGCACCTCCCATGGTCGATACCCGCCACCACGAGGGCAAACGGGAGTGGTGCGGCCAGGGCCCGGCCCGTGGGGCGCCCTTCAGCCCTCGGGGGTGGTCTCCTCCTGGACGACCGCGCCGACGACGCGGAACGCCGCGGTCGCCGCCGGGAGACCGCAGTAGACGGCCGTCTGGATCAGCACCTCCTTGATCTCGGCCGGGGTCAGCCCGTTGCGCAGGGCCGCCCTGGTCTCGACGGCGAGTTCATCCAGGTGCCCGCCCGCGACGAGTGCCGTCAGCGAGACACAGCTGCGGCTGCGGCGGTCCAGGCCCTCCCTGCTCCACACCTCGCCCCAGGCGTAGCGGGTGAGGAGTTCCTGGAAGTCGCCCGCGAACTCGTCCGTGTCGGCCATGACACGGTCGACGTGGGCGTCACCGACGACCTCCCTGCGCACCCGCATGCCCGCCTCGTACTGATCCGGGCGTACGGCGGCCACGGCCTGCGGCTGCTCGGCGGACGCGATTTCGGCGACGGGGGCGGCCGTCGGCGACAGGGTCGGCGGGCCCGCGGGCGTCCCCGGGCCCGGATACGTGGCCCAGTCGGGCAGCACCGTCAGGCCGGTCGAGGTGTCGGAGGGGTTCTGCCAGGCGGTGGAGAAATGGCGGACGAGCAGGTCCGTGACGGCGGCGGGCTGCTCGACGGGCGCCAGGTGCGAGGCTCCCGGCACCAGCGCGAGGCGGGCGTCCGGTATCCCGGCGACCAGGGTGCGGGCCTCGGCGGGCCCGGTGACCTTGTCCTCGGCGCCGACCAGGACGAGCGTCGGCACACCGATGCGGCCCAGCTCCGCCCGTACGTCGAAGGCCGCCAGGGCCTCGCACGCGGCGATGTAGCAGCCCGGATCGGTCGTGCGGACCATCTGGACCGCCCACTCGACGATCGCGGGCTGCGCGGCGGCGAAACCGGCAGTGAACCAGCGTTCGGGCGCGGAGCGGGCCATCGGGTCGAGTCCGTTCGTACGGACGATGACGCCGCGCTGGCGGAACTCGTCCGCCGTGCCGAACCTCGGGGACGACGCCACCAGGGCGAGTGACGCGACCCGGTCGGGGCGGCGCAGGGCCAGTTCCGCGCCGATCGCACCGCCGATGGAGCAGCCGGCGTAGCCGAACCGCTGCACTCCGAGCCCGTCGAGGGTGGCGAGGAGCCGGTCCGCCAGCTCGGGGACCCCGGTGGCGGGGTGCGCGGGCGCGCCTCCGTGACCGGGCAGGTCGAATCGGAGTACGCGCCAGTGTTTCGCCAGCTCGGGCGTCTGCCTGTCCCACATGTGCCAGGTCGTACCGAGAGAGGGACCCAGGATCAGGGTCGGTGCGTCTTCTGGCCCGTCGACGCGGTATTGCAAGGTCTTCGTGGTCGTCTCGCTCACCCGCTCACGCTCCCACACCCATCGACCCGGTACGGGAGGGGGTCGGGGAGCCGGGGACCCGCACGCGGCACGGCACGGCGCCACGGCGCTCTCGCGGCGGCGCCGCCCGCCGTTGTCCGGGAACGGGAAAACTTCTCCGGGAATTCCGGGAGGTCCTGGAAATCCCGGAAATCCGGGAAAGCATTCGCGCCGACGCGGTCGCGCCATTCCGTTCATCGCTTCCGGGCCGTCTCGGGCGCTGTGGCCGCCGTGAGTTGTCGGCAAGCCGGCGCCAAGTCGCGGAACAGTACCGGCCAAGCTCCGTGGCCGAACCTTCGCTGTATGGAGCGCCTCTGTCGGGGGACGCCGCCCCATTCATTTCCACGGCGCGGGCGCGCCGCCGTCGCCTCGATGAGCAATCCGTCAGCGATTCGACGTGCCTTTCCCGGGGCTTTTCGCCGGCCGGGCGGTCCTGGCACGCGACTCGTCACCGACCCCAGGCAGCCAGACAGGAGCATGGCATGAGATCACCGAATGTACCGCGTTCGGCCCCTATTCCGTGGCCCGCGGAAGTCGACCCGGATCAGGTCCGCCGCGCCACGTCCGGGCTGATCGCACATGTCAGCGGCGGGGTCGGTCCCGGCGGCGCGATACGCGAGGAATGCCGGAGCCGGGTGCTGGAGACGGCGCTCGCGCTGACGCTGATGTCCCGTACCGGTGTGGAGTCACCGGCCCGGGACAACGCGCTCGCCTTCCTCGACGCGCACCTCGACACCCCGCGGGAGTTCGACCGCGTCCTCGCCACGCTCGCCGTCGCGCGGGCCGCCGGCCGGACGTCCGACGGTGACGCCGGCCTGATCGACAAGCTGACCGACGGCCTGCTCGGCGCCGCACCGGAGTTCATCTCCGCCCGCCGTCGCCGGATGCTGTACGCCGTGCTGTCGGTGCTCGGCTGCCCGCTGCCGCCCGGTGTCGTGCCGGCGTCGGACGAGCGGGCTCCCACCGATCCCATCCACTCCTGGGCGGCGGTCCAGCAGGCGTCCGTCACACTGATCCTCGCCTCGGCGACGGGAGTCGCCAGCGGGGCCGCCGACGACGCGCTGCGCACGCTGAGCGGCCTCCGTCCGGCGGCGAAGGTGTGGGAGGGGTACGTACTGCTCGACCTGCTGTCGCTGCACGCGCTCGCCGGTGTCCCCGGGCAGGAGGCGACGGTGCGCGGCGGTCTGGGGACACTGCTGCGGCACCAGCGCGCGGACGGCGGCTTCCCGTTCGTGCTGGAGATGCGGAACTGGTGCACGTCGACGGCGGGGATCGCCCTGACGGCGGCCGGAGCGGCACCGGACGTGCCCATGGCCATGGCCAGGATGCTCGCCGCCCATCGGGTGGACGACTCACGGCGCGCCCTGTGCCGTTCCCTCTCCCGCGGCGCCACGCTCGGCGGCGGCTGGTCCATCGGCCCCGAGGTGGCGCAGAACGACGTCGACTGCACCTCGTGCGTGCTGGAACTCCTCCAGGAGCTCGATCCGGTCGCCTTCGGCGGCACCGTGCGGCGCGGCGTGGACGCGCTGCTGGCCGTCCAGGGCGCCGACGGCGGCTTCCCGACGTACGTCGCGGGCGCCACCTCCGAACCGTGCATGACGGCCGCGGCCGTCAACGCGCTCGCGCCGCACCCCTCCACCGCGCCCGCGCGGGAACGCGCCCTCGCGTTCCTCGCCGACAGCCAGCTGCCCGACGGGGGGTTCGAGCCGGGGTGGAGCAGCAGCCGGCTGCACACGATGTTCCGCGCGCGTCTGGCCGCGTGCACCGCGGACCCGCGCGACGGCCGCACGGCAGCCCTGGCGGGGCGGATCGAGCGCTCGGCGTACGACACGCAGAACGCCGACGGCGGCTGGGGCATCCGGCCCGGTGATCCCAGCGACGACATCAGCACCGCCTACGGGCTGATCACGCTGTGCTACGGGGCCGATGCCCGCCCCGTGGGGCGCGCCCTGTCCTGGCTGCTGGCACGGCAGCAGGCGGACGGCGGTTACGGCGGCCCGCCCGACATGGTCGGCCCCCGTCCGTTCTCCTACCACCTGCCGGTCCTCACCGACATTCCCGTGCTCCTGGCGTTCGGCCATGTGCGTTCCCGGGTCCAGGGCGCGGCGGGCCGGCTCCAGGGGGTGGCCTGAGCGCGCCGCCAAGCCGGCGCCAACTCGGGCCACAGCGGGGGCCAAGGCACGGAGCCAGACTGGGGAGCGCCGGGCGCCGGAACCGGCCGCGGCGACGTACCGCGCGCACGGGCGGCCGACCGGCCCGTACCGACCAGACATCCAAGCCAGACATCCAAGAGCGACACGTGGGGGATTCAATGTCCGGAGCCGCTGACGTCGAACGCGTCTACTCGGCCATGGAGAGAGCAGCCGGTCTGCTGAACCTGACCTGCGCACGACAGAAGATCCTGCCGATCCTGACCGCGTACGAGGACGCCCTCGCGGATTCGGTGATCGTCTTCTCGATGTCCGGCGGCGACCACGCCGCGGAGCTCGACTTCAGCTTCACCATCCCTTCGGGGGACGTCGATCCGTACGCCTTCGGTCCGTCGACCGGCATCCCTGCGGAGACGGACCATCCCATCGCCTCCCTGCTCACGGACACCGGCGAGCGGTGCCCCGTCGCCATGTACGGCGTCGACGGCGAGGTCTCCGGCGGCTTCAAGAAGACCTACGCGGCCTTCCCCATCAATGACCTGCTCGATCTGCGGAAGCTCGTCGCCGTGCCGTCCATGCCGCCGGCGGTCGCGGAGAACGCCGCACTCTTCACCCGCTACGGCCTGGACAAGGTGCAGGGAATCTCGATCGACTACCAGCGCAAGCAGGTGAATCTGTACTGCGGTGACGTTCCCGCGGGATCCCTCGAACCGGAGACGGTCCGGTCGATGCTCCGTGAGATGGGGCTGCGGGAACCGAGCGAGGAAGGGCTGGAATTCGTGAGGAAGTCGTTCGCGGTGTATCCGACCCTCAGCTGGGACTCGTCGAGGATCGAACGGATCTGCTTCGCGGTGATAAGCACGGATCCGACGCTGGCACCCACCCGGGTCGAATCGGATGCCGCGCTGTTCTCCGAGTACGCCAACAACGCGCCGTACGCGTACGCCGGAGAGCGCCGTACCCTCATTTACGGTCTCGCTGTCTCACGCACGAAGGAATACATCAAGCTCGGCTCGTACTACCAGATCAGCGACCACCAGCGGAAGTTGGTGAAGGCGTTCGACGCTCTGGAGGACTAGGTCGTGCACGGGACGGGGGACGCGCACCACTCGCGGGAGCGGGGGGTGCGCGTCCCCCTTCGGTGTGCGCCTCAGTCGTCGAGTACCGCGCGCAGGGCATCGGCGAACAGCCGGGGCCCGTCGACGGTCAGCACCGACTCGGCGTGGAACTGGAAGGAGGCGAAGTGCGGACCGCGGAGCATGTCCACCTCTCCGGTGGCCGGGTCGGCGCTGACCCGCACCCGTCCCACCCCCGGCACATCGCGGTGTCCGGTGCGGCAGACGGCGGCGAAGGTGTTGTAGTAGCCGACCCGCTCGGGCCGGCCGAAGAGGTCGACGGAGCGCTGTACGCCCTGGTTGGGCTCGTCCCGCCGTGTCAGGTCGAAGCCGAGCCTGCGGCTGAGCACCTGGTGGCTCAGACAGACCGCCAGGAAGGGGATATGGTCGGCCAGCAGCCTCTGCACGGCCGAGTCCAGCACCGCGATCTTCGGGTCGCCGAGGGCGTGGGGATCACCGGGACCGGGCCCCATGACGACGACGTCGAACCCGTCGAGGGCGTACGGCTGGTCGTAGCGCAGCACCTCGGCGGTGACGCCGAGCGCTTCCAGCTGCTGCACCATCATGGCGGTGAACGCGTCCTCGGCGTCGACCACCAGAACCTTCAGCCCCTCCAGCTCGGGCACCGTCAGCGGCCGGGCGGCCGTGGACGCCAGCCAGAAGTCGGCGATGCCGGTGTTCCGGGCGCGCAGGGCCTCCCGTACCACCGGATGGTCCGCGAAGCGGCGGGAGACTCCGTGGTCCGGACCCGGTGCCGGACCCGCGAGCGGCTCCGTGCCGGGGGTCGCACCGGTGTCCGTGCCGAGGCCCGCGCCCAGGGCGTCGAGCAGCCCGGCCGCCTTGGCCCGGGTCTCCGCGGCCTCCGCCGCCGGGGACGAATGGCGCACCAGGGTCGCCCCGACGGCGAGTGACACGCGCCCGTCCGGCGCGATGTCCGCGGTGCGGATCAGAATGGCCGAGTCCATCGATCGCACGCCCGACGGCTCGTCGCTGATCAGCGCGGCGACACCGCTGTAGTAGCCGCGCCCCCGGGGCTCGTGACGGGCGATGACCCGGGCCGCGCTCTCCACGGGGCCGCCCATGACGGTCGGCGCGAACAGGGTCTCGCGCAGGATCTCGCGTACGTCCCGGCGGGTGCGGCCCTCGATGAAGTACTCGGTGTGGGCGAGCCGAGCCATCTCCTTGAGCGCGGGGCCGGTGAGCCGACCGCCGTCCTCGCAGATCCGGGACATCGTCTTCAGTTCCTCGTCGAGGACCATGTACAGCTCGTCCGTCTCCTTGCGGTCACCGAGGAACGCGGTGAGGCCGTCGAGGGTCGGGCCGCCGGGCGGGTAGCGGTAGGTGCCGCTGATGGGGTTCATCACGGCGTGGCCCTCACGCACCGAGATGTGTCGCTCCGGGGTGGCCCCGACGAACGTCCGGCCGTTCACATGGATGACGAACGTCCAGTAGGCGCTGGGCTCCAGGGCGACGAGCCGCCGGAAGACGGCCAGCGCGGTGTGCGCCGAATCGCCGCCGAGGTCCGCCAGGAACGTGCGCTTGATGACGAAGTTGGCGCCCTCGCCGCTGCCGATCTCCTCGGCCACGACACGCCTGACGACCTCGGCGTACTCGTCGTCGGACAGGTCGAAGCGCTGACCGGACAGGGCGACCGGGGTGCCGGGCAGCCGGTCCAGGGTCGGCGCCAGCGGCAGCACGGCCTGCTCGGTGACGGTCAGGGCGATGAGGGGCGATCCGTCGTCCGGCGCCGCGAAACCCCGCTCGGCGAGCTGCCGGTAGGGCACCAGGACCAGCGCGCCGTGTGTCGTCGCGGCCGGCGGGCGTGCGGGCTCCGGCAGCGGCAGACCGTCCAGCGAGGCGGGGTGCGTGACGTCGCCCAGCAGGAGGTCGACGGTGCCGGGGGTGCCCGTCTCCGGCCGGTGCAGCAGGGCGAAGTCGGGTGGCGCGGATGCGGCGAGCACCCGGTCGAGCAGATCGGGTGCGGCGGATACGGCGGCGTCACCGGGGTCCGGGACCCGCCGCTCGTCGTACGGAGCGTTCAGAGGGGCGATGACGGGTTGGCCAACCACCGGTCGGCTCCTTTCGCGCAGGGGGCACCGAAGGCGGTGCCGGGAACGGGGTGCGGAGATGCACGCGGACCCCGGGGGTCGTCGCGTCCCGCAGCCGGGTCCCGCACCCGCCGGGAGTGGTGACGGTGTCGCCTCGCACGGAGTCGTGGAGCCGGGCCGCGGCGCCGCGCCGCCACGGCTCCGCGGCCGGGCGTCGGGCCTCGTTCAGGTGGGGACGCCCTCCCGGCGGACCGCCGGGAGGGCGATGCCCGGCGCCCCGAACTGCCGGTACGAGTTCATGAATTCGCGCCGCCGCCCGATGTCACCGTCGCGCTCCACCCGGAGCCGGTCGGGGTCCTGGGTGTCCCGCGTGAACAGCGGGTGACGCTCCAGCCGGTCCTGGCCACGGGTGTTCATGTACCGCGCGACGACCGCGCGGTTGTGCTCGCGTACCTCTGTGTCGTCGGACATGAGCCGCCTCACTTTCCACTGCGGAGGGGTGGGCCGGTGCCGTGCCCGACCGCTCGCTCGCTCGCTCGCGGAACGGTCCGGGTGACCGGTCCATGAGGCCGGTCCGGCTGCGTACACCCTGTGTCAGCGGACTTGTGATGCTCTTGGCGAGGAGCGGGAGGCCCGCGGTCCGGTACGGGTCCGGCGCACCACGCACGGACGGTGGCCCCCCGCGCACGGATGATCGTGTGCGGGGGGCCACCGTCGTGGCGCGGGTTCGCTCATGAACCCCTGAGCGCCGGTTCGAGGTCGCGCTTGTCCTCGTCCAGCGGCGGGGGGACGTCCTGACGCCTGAACAGCGCGCTGGGCCACCACATCCACCGGTCCGCGTCCAGCGTCAGGGCGGTGACCAGCACCGAGCGGACGATCATGGTGTCCAGCAGTACGCCGAACGCCACCGCGAAGCCGAGTTCGGCCGCGAACACCAGCGGCAGCGAGGCCATCGCCGCGAAGGTGCCGGCCAGCACCAGACCCGCCGAGGTGATCACACCGCCGGTGGTGGAGAGACCGATCAGCGCGCCGCGCCTGGTGCCCTGTTCCAGTGCCACCTCGCGTACCCGGGTGACCAGGAAGATGTTGTAGTCGATGCCGAGTGCGACCAGGAACACGAAGGTCAGGAGCGGGAAGTTGGCGTCCGTCCCGGCGAAGTTGAACACGTGCTCGAACACCAGGTTGCTCACCCCGATGGCCGCCGCGAACGACAGCACCACCGTCGCGATGAGCAGCAGCGGCGCGACGACCGCCCGCAGCAGCAGCGCGAGGATCAGGAACACCACGACCAGGACGATCGGGATGATCAGCTTGGAGTCGTGAGCCGCCGCCTCCCGGGTGTCGAGCATGATCGCCGTGTTGCCGCCGACCTCGGCGTCCGCGCCCTCGACGTCATGGACCGCCGCTCTGGCCCGGTCGACGGTGTCCATGGCGCTCGTGCTGGTGGGAGAGTCCTCCAACTCCCCCAGGATCATCGCCTCGTCGCCCTTGACCACCGGCTTCGAGACGGCCGCGACTCCCGGTACGCCGGCCAGGGCGGTGCTGACCTGCTCGGCCGACGACGCCTTGGCCACGACATAGACGGGGTCGCCCGCGCCGGCCGGGAAGTGCTCGTTCTTGATCTCCTCGCCGACCACCATCTGCGGCTTGTTGGTGAACTGGTCCTTGTTGGAGAGCCCGTCGGACTTGAGCCCCAGCGCCCCGATGGCCATGACGCCGAGGGCGAGGGCGGTGCCGATCCACACGACGCGGGGCCGGGCGGAGACGGCGTTGCCGACGCGGGTCCAGATGCCCTCCCTGGTCGCCGCGGCGGCCCCGTACACCGGCTTCACCGGCCAGAAGACCCACCGGTCGCAGATGACCAGCAGGGCCGGCATCAGGGTGACCATGGCGAGCAGTCCGACCAGGATGCCGACGGCGCTGGCCGGTCCGAGCCCCTGGGTGGAGTTGAGGGTGGCCAGCATCAGCAGCATCAGGCTGACCGCCACGGTCGCGGCGCTGGCGACGATCGCGGGACCGGAGCGGTGCAGGGCCACCGCCATCGCCTCGTGCCGGTCCTCGTGGCGGCGCAGTTCCTCCCGGTACCGGGAGGTGAGCAGCAGCGCGTAGTCGGTGGCGGCGCCGAACACCAGCACGGTCAGGATGAAGCTCGTCTGTGTGTTGACGACGAGTCCGGCGTGCTTGGCCAGCAGGTAGATCACCGCCTCCGAGGTCATCAGGGCGCCGCCGGCGGTCATCAGGGGAAGCAGGGGCAGGATCGGGCTGCGGTAGGTGAGCAGCAGGATCACGACCACGACCGCCGCGGTGATCGCGGTCAGACCGCCTCCGCCGCCGAAGGCGTCGATGGAGTCGGACGCGTAGCCGGCGGGTCCGGTGACATGGAAGCCGAGCCCGTCCGCGTCCGCCCTGCCGACGTCGGTCATGTCCTTGACGACCTTGTTGATCCCGTCCCAGCCGCTCTTGTCCTTCTGCACCTGGACCACGGTCTGGATGGCCTTGCCGTCCTCGGACCTCAAGGGGCCCTGGGGCTCGCCGACCACCTTCTCGACGCCCTGGAACGCCTGGACGTCGGCCTGGGCCTTGGCCATGTCGGCGGCGGTGACGCCGTCCTGCCGGTCGTAGACGACAAGGGCCAGCACGGTGTCGGTGTCCTGGAACCTCTCGGCCCGCTCGACGACGGCGGTCGACTCCGCGTCACCGGGCAGCCAGGCCGAGTTGTCGTTCTCCTGTACGTCGCCGAGCTTCCCGGCCAGCAGGACGGCGGGGATCAGCAGGACGACCCAGAGGGCGAGGACAACCCATTTCGCCCTCCTGCCACTGGGTAGGGAAGCCAGTTTTCGCAACATGTGAATTCCTCGGTTGTCAGTCGACGTAAGAGAGCTTGTCGGGATTGGCGATGGCGTAGATGCCGCACACCTGGTCGCCCTCCGGCGTGAGATCCACGACGACGACGGCGTAGGGGGCGTCGCCGGCGAGCAGCAGAACGGCGGGGTCGCCGTTGACGCTGCGGAAGGCGATGCGGAGGGTCTTGCCGGAGCTGGGGGCGACGACGGCGAGCAGGCGGGCGACGGAGTCGCGGCCGCGGATGGGCCGGAGGCCGGTCGCGCCCTGGGCCTTGCCCCCGCCGTCGCTCCACATGACCACGTCCGGCGCGAGGATCTCCAGGAGCGCGTCCAGGTCACCGCCGAGCGCGGCGGCCAGGAAGCGTTCGGTGACCTGCTGCCGCACGTGCGGCGCGGGCTCGTAGCGGGGGCGCCGGGCGTGGACGTGCTCGCGGGCGCGGTGGGCGAGCTGGCGGACGGCGGCGGGGTTGCGGCCGAGCATCTCCGCGATCTCGGTGTGGGCGTAGCCGAACACCTCGTGCAGGACGAACACCCCGCGCTCCAGCGGTGTGAGGGTCTGGAGGATCACCATCAGCGCCATCGACACGGACTCGGTGCGCAGTGCCACGTCGGCGGCGTCGTCGGCGACGGGGGCGACGGGGAGGGAGCTGACCAGCGGTTCGGGCAGCCACGGGCCGGTGTAGGTCTCACGGCGGCGGCTGATGGCGGCCTGGTGGGCGAGGGCCCGGTTCACCGCGATGCGCACCAGATAGGCGCGCGGGCTGTCGATCGGCTCCGCGTTCGGTGCCCGGTTCCTGTTGGTCCAGGACAGCCAGGTCTCCTGGAGGACGTCCTCGGTGTCGGCGATCCCGCCGAGCATGTTGTAGACGAGGGAGAACAGCAGCTCGCGGTGCTCGTTGAACACCTGTGTCGCGGCGTTCGCCGCCGGATCCGATGCCGCCGGCCCGGGGCCGTCTCCGGAGACGGCCGGCCGGGAGCCGGGCGGGGGGTGATGCGTCATGAAGCCTCCCGTCGCGATTGCGTTCAGACCTGAGAGCTGTCCGGGCGGCCGGAGTGTGACATCCGAGCCGGAAATGTGACCCACGTCACAAACTTGGCCGTCCCGGCCCGGCCGGTGACCAAAGGGCAGCTCAGGACGGGATCCAGTCCCGCTCGATGCGCGGCGTCTCGATGCCGAGGGCACGCATGTGCTCGATGGGATTGGTGTACTCGCGGCTGGCGGCGATCATCCCGTCACTCAGAGTGAAGCCGTGGATGAAGTGGTTGCGGTAGTGCCCCTCGGGATATCCGGGGAAGCGGATCGTCCCCTCGCCGTCGCACTCGACCCAGATGACGGCCGGATCCTGCGTCTCGTAGATCCGCACGTCGATCCACCGCCAGTCGGGCAGCACCTCCAGCGAGAGCACGCCGTGCCGCTCCAGCCTCTCCCGGCCCCTGACGACGATGGGCCGGCCGATGTCGGTGTTGAACAGGGACGCGGTGCCGTCCCGCGTGTAGAGGGTGTACCGGCGCGACCGGGCCTCCGCGCCGGTCTCCATGTACCGCTCCACCGCCCGCCGGTTGCGGGCCCGCAGGTCCTGCTGATCGGTGAACACCGGTGCGACGGAGCCCGGTTGGGCGGACCGTGCCGAGGTCATGGCATCTCCTGGTGTGGGCTCAGGGCTGAAGCCGGGTCGCCGACCAGCCGTCCGCGGTTCGCTCGTAACTCAGCCGCTGGTGCAGCCGGTCGTGCCGGGCGTACCAGAACTCGATCCGGGCCGCGGTCACTTGGTAACCGCGGTACCGCTCGGGGCGCGGCAGCGGTCCGGGCTCGCCGTGGAGCCGTTCGGCCTCGGCCAGCATGGCCGCCGCGTCCCTGAGCGGCTCGCTCTGGCGCGACAGGGTGGTCATCGGGTGGGCGGCCGGGGGGCGCGCGTGCCAGAGCGCGTCGGACTCGGTGCCGGACAACTGCCGGGCGGGTCCGCTGACGCTGATCTGCTGGCCGGTCTCGCGCCAGTAGAGAACCCCGGAGACCCACCCGGTCTCCGCGATGTCGCGCCCCTTCCTGCTGGTGGCGTGCGTCTCGAAGACGAAGCCGTCGTCCGTCACGTGGTTGAGCACGACGATCCGGGTCGATGCCCGGCCGGCCGCGTTCGCGGTGGCGAGGGCCATCGCCCTCGGCTCCCTGACGTCGTGCTCGTGCGCGTACGCGAGCCAGTCGCGCAGCACCGGGACCGGGTCCGCCGGCGGGTCGTCGTACTCCTTGAAGACGAAGTCGAGTGAGCCGGTGAGGGATTCGCTCCGGCTCGCACTGTTGATCAGGCTCATTCGTGGTATCTCCGATGCGTTGTGGCGCGTTCTCACGCGGCTGGTTCCCCGGGCGACGGTCACGGCGCCGCCCCGACCCCCGTCGAGGTGCTCGCGCCGGACTCGTGGCGGGCCGGCGAGGGCGTGGTGCGCGGGCCGTGCCCGAGGGACCGGGTGCGTCGCGTGGGGCCGGGTCCTTTCTTCGAACCGGCGTCGTCCGCCCGTGAGCCGGACGCCGGTCCGGGGACAGGGCCTAAGCGGTGTCCCGCCGTTCCGGGCCGGGCGGGGTCAGGGAGGGACGGCCGTTGAGCGCGGCGATCTCGTCGGCGGCCATCTGCCGGTACATCTCGGCCATGCGGGCGAGGCTGCCGCGGTTCCACGGAATGGCCGTTCCGGCGCGTTCCATCGCACGGCCGGCCTGGACGACGGCCGCGGTCGCCTCCAGCCGGGCGGCCTCGTACGCGGCGAGCCCCGCCGGGATGTCACCGTCGGCCCGCGCCAGCTCAAGGGCGAGAACGCGCCCGTCGAGCACGGCCTGTGAGGCGCCGTTGGCGCCGGCCGGATACATCGGGTGGGCGGCGTCGCCGAGCAGCGTCACACGGCCGCGCCCCCAGGCGGGGAGCGGGTCGCGGTCGACCATGGGGTACTCCAGGATGTGGTCGGCCCGCTCCAGCAGGTCGGCCACGTCGAGCCACCCCATCGACCAGCCCTCGTAGTACGGCAGGACATCCTCCAGCCGGGCCGTGCGGTGGTCGTCGACCGCGTTCACCGCGCCGCCTCCGGGGAGGGAGCCCGGTTCGGCCACCCGTACCAGACAGACCCAGTTGATCCGGTCGCGGCCGATCGGGTACGCCACCAGCGACGCGTCGCCGTCACGGACGATCGCCATGGAGGTGCCGGTCAGGAACGGCCTGTCCACCTTCGTGACGCCACGCCACATCCGGTGGCCCGACCAGGCCGGCGGCCCCTCGTCCGGGTGGAGTCGGGCGCGGACGGCCGAGTGCAGCCCGTCCGCCCCGATCAGCGCGGCGGCCTCGACTGTCTCGACGGACCCGGTCCCGCGGTCCTCCACGCGGGCGTGGACGGCGTCGGGCCCCTCGGTGAAGTCCAGCAGCCGCGTGCCGGTGCGCACGGCGTCGGGGCCGAGCCTTTCACGCACCCGGTCGAGGAGCATCAGGTGCAACTCGCCCCGGTGGACGGAGTACTGCGGCCAGCGACAGCCCTGGTCGATCCCGCGGGGCTCGGCGAAGAGCTGGTCGCCGGAGCTGTCGCAGTAGACGTGCTCGGCCGTGGCCACACCGAGGGCGGCCAGGTCCTCGCCGAGGCCGAGTTCGGTGAGCTCGCGGACGCCGTGGCTGAGCAGGTTCATCCCGACGCCGAGCGGCTCGATGCGGCGGGCGCTCTCCACCACGAGTGCGTCGATGCCGGCGGCGTGCAGGCTCAGCGCGGCCGTGAGCCCGCCGATCCCGCCGCCTGCGATGAGTACGGGTGTCATGACGTCTCCTCGTCGAGATGGGTGCGGGTGCTTGTCGGACGTGTGACGCGGACGTCACTTGCGCGCGGGTGGGCGTACCCGGTCGGACAGTTGCGCCGTCTTCTGGTGGTAGGCCGCGACCTTGTAGCACTCCTCGCCCGCCGACAGGGCGCCGGCGTAGACGAGTACGCGCTCGCCGGTGTACGTGTACGGCACGTTGGCCGCGAACTCGGCGATCAGCGGCTCGTACCGGGCGGGAAGCGCCGCGGGATCCGTGCTTCTCGCGGAGAAGGACATCCGCTCGGCCTTCGACGAGTCCCAGCCGAAGGTGGGGTACATGGCGAACGCGGTCCGTATGAAGTCCGTCATCCGCTCGCTCGGTTCGGGCAGTCCGTAGGCACGGACCATCGACAGGACGGCTTCCGGTTCGAGCTGTCCGGCCACGAGCCCGCTGAAGTACACGTTCCACGTGCGGTGGGCGTAGTCGATCGCGACGGCCGACACCTTGCCGTCGAGGCCGTGGGCGGCGAAGGAGTCGGCGTGCTCCGCCAGACCGGGTGGCATGGAGGGGATGCCGGCGAGCGTCGACAGCCGCTGCGGTTCACCGAGGGGGAAGGACACGTACGCCTTCTTGAAGCCGCCGACGACGCCGTAGTCCACACCGAAACTGTCGACGGGGCAGCGCTTCTGGATCTCCGCGAACAGCGTGCCGACCGGATGGTCCGTCGCTTCGAGGAGCCCGTGCGACACGGCGACGGCGTACGGGTCACCGGCGTCCGGGGGCACCGTGAAGTCGAACGCCAGCTCCCCGGCGTAGCGTTCGCCGGTCGCCAGGCTGAACACGACATGGGCGTCCGCGAGCCCGTCCCCGAATGCCTCCAGGGCGGGCCGGACCTTCTCCCGCGAGAACTCCACGCGCGCCAGCCGGGCCGCTTCCCCGATCGCCGCGTACATGTCTTCCAGATGACTGGACTCGGGCATTCGCCCCTCCAAGGCAGTGCGGACCAGCGGCCGGTGCCCCCGGGGCCGGCTCGGGCATATGGCGATATCGTCACGTCCGCCACTTGGTGCCCGCTTGGCGCCGATGCGCGGCCGCCGCCGGCCCGCCGCCCGGCCGAAACCCACCCGCCCTCAGGCCCACGCCACGCCACTCGCCGGGCCCCTTGACGAGTGCCGCCCGTCTCGGTGAACCTCTCCGTCAAGCGGGTCCGCCGGGGGTTTCGCATCCGGGGGGTTGTGGGTGGGCCCACGCGCGAAGGGGGAATTGTGAGCACACCTCGACACCCGGGCGAAGGAACATGAGTCGGGAGCCCGCGACAGCGGGTCTGACCGCGGACGACATCGTCGGCCTGCTGCGGGTCTCCAAAGGCTCCGTGTACCGCTACGCCCATCAGTACCGATGGCGCCGCTACACCGACGCGGGCCGTTCCTACTACCATCCCGACGACGTCACGGCCACCCTCGATCATCTGGATCAGGGCAGGGGCGGCAGGCGCGGGCAGACCCTTGACGGCCCCGCCGCGAAGGACCTATAACTATTCTCGTCGCCCCGGGTCCGCCCCTCTCCGGTTCAACTGGACTCTCCATCGGGCGACTTCGTGCTGTGACGGCCCGAAACCATCACTGACATCCAGGCCCAGCCCCTCTCCGCGGGCGGGCCTTTTCTCTTGACGCCCCTTCAGTGGCGTCGGCAGCCCTCGCTGCCCACCCGCGCCTCCCGGACACCGCCGACCCCGTCGCGGTGACCTCGCGCGAGCCATCGGCATCCGATGTCCCATCGCCAGACCACGAGGAAGCGATTCACATGAGCGGCCTGATAGTTCCCCCCGGTCAGGGGCGAAAACTGATCACCAAGGCACAGGAAGTCACCTTCAAGGTCACCGCCGAGGACGGTTCCTCCCTGTCGTGCTTCGAGGTCGTCGTACCGCCCGGCTTCGACGTCGGGGCGCACACGCACACCCGGTCCCAGGAGTTCTTCTACGTCCTGGAAGGGGAGTTGGAGCTGCTGGCCTTCGAGCCGGCCGAACGCACCGGGGACGACTGGCACGACTGGAAGTCCGCCGACGGTGACCAGGTCGTCCGCGCGGGGGCGGGCGGCTGCATGTTCGTGCCGCCCGGCTGCCCGCACGCGTTCAGGAACGCCACGGACAGACCGGCGCGGATGCTGTTCCAGAGCTACCCCTCGCCCGACCACGAACGGTACTTCGAGGAGATCGTGGAGATCTTCGCCTCCGGTGACTCCGTGGACGCCGGAGCCGTGGAGGCGATGCGCGAGCGCTACGACGTCCGCCAGATCACCCCGCTGCGCCACGAGCCGCCCGCGCCCGCGGCCACCCGGTCGACGACGGCGCACGGGAGGTGACCGCGGTGGACCGTATCCCCCTCGTCCACTCCAGTCTGGGAGAGAAGGAACTGGCCGCCGTGGCCGAGGTGTTCACCTCGGGCTGGCCCGCCGGCCAGGGACCGAGAGGCAAGGCCCTGGAAGCCCGGCTGGCCGAGCGGTACGGGGTCGCCGACGCGGTCGCGCTGAGCAACTGCGGCGCCGCGCTCCATCTGGCCATGCTCGCGCTCGGAGTCGGACCGGGCGACGAGGTGATCGTCGCCGACTACACCTTCCCGGCTCCCGCGCACGCGGTGAAGTACGTCGGCGCGGACCCGGTCTTCGCGGACGTACGCGCCGACACCGGCACCGTGGACCCGCGGTCGGTGGCCGACCTGATCGGTCCCCGGACCGTGGGGGTGATCGCGGTGGACACCGTCGGCCTGCCCGCCGACTACGCGGAGCTGACGGCGGTCGCGGACCGCCACGGGCTGTTCCTCGTCGAGGACGCCGCGTGCGCGGTGGGCGCGACCTACAAGGGGCGGCAGGCGGGTGCGCTGGCACCGGTGGCCTGCCTGTCCTTCCACGGACGCAAGGGGGCCACCAGCGGCGAGGGCGGGGCACTGATCACCGCGGACCCGGCGCTCGCGGCGGACGCGAGGCTCCGCTCGTCCTTCGGGATCGGAAGCATCTTCGACCAGGCCCGGACCATCGGCCTGCCGATCCCGGTGTTCACCGACATCGGCTACAACTACAAACTGTCGGACATCGCCGCCGCAATCCTCCAGGTGCAGCTGGACCGGGTCGGGGAACTGCTGGAGCGCCGCAGCGCCGTCGCGGACCGCTACGCGGAACTGCTCGCGGACGAGGAGCTGCTGACGGTGCCTCATGTCCCGGAGGACCGTACCCACGCCTGGCAGTCGTACATGGTGACGCTGGACCGGGCCGTGGACCGCGGCGCTGTCGCCACCGCGCTGCGCGCCCAGGGCATCGGCTCCGGGCACGGCACCTGGGCAACCCACGTGCAGCCGGTGTACCGGAGCGAGCGCCAGTGCCCGGTCTCGGCGGACCTCTTCCGGCGCAATCTCGCCGTGCCGATGCACGCCGAACTCACCATGAGCCAGGTCGAACGGGTGGTGGAGGTGCTGCGGACCGCGCTGCGGTCCCACGCGGGCCCTCGCGCCGTCTGAAGCCCTGAAGACGTCCGGCCACCGCCCCGGGTTCGCCGGACGGGCCGCGCGTACGGCCCGTCCGGCAACCGTGGCGCGGTCGCCCGTGTCCCGCGACCGACACAGACAGAGAGGGAGCCTCTTCATGGAAGCCGTCAACGCGGCGATCATCTACTACAGCGCGACGGGCGCCGTCCACAGCATGGCGCGCGCCGCGGCGGAGGGCGCGGAGAAGGCCGGCGCACGGGTGCGGTTGCGGAAGGTCCCCGAACTGGCCCCGCGGGCGGCGATCGAGGCCAGACCGGCCTGGGCCCGGCACTTGCGGGACACCGCCGACATAGCCGAGGCCGCCCTGGAGGATCTGGAGTGGGCGGACGCCGTGGTCTTCGGTACGCCCACCCGCTTCGGCAATCCGGCCATGCAGCTGAAGGCGTTCATCGACACCACCGGCGGACTGTGGCGGCGGAACCGGCTCGCCGACAAGGTGTACTCGGTCCTCACCTCGACCGGCTCCGCGCACGGCGGACACGAGTCCACCATCCTGGCGCTGGGGAACGTGTTCTACCACTGGGGCGGCGTCATCGTGCCCCCCGGCTACACCGACCCCGCGGGGAACGGGGCCGGCAATCCGTACGGCACCTCCCACTGGGCCGCCGACGGCCCGCCAGGGGAAGCGGTCCTGAACTCCGCCCACTACCAGGCCCGGCGCGCCGTCGTCGTGGCGGCGGCCCTGAAGGCGGGCCCCCGCACCCTCTGATCCGCCGCCGACGGGCCGGTGACTGAGGGCTGTCCCGTGATCCCCGGCGGGCGCGCGACTTCGGCTACGGCGCCTCGCCGCGTTGTCGGATCGCCCGAACACGCCCAGTAGGAGGACGACCCTCCGCCTTGCGACGCACCGCATCCGACGCCGCGCTCTGATCCACCAGGGATCACGGGACGGCCCTCAGCGGGCGAAGATCAGCGTGGTCGGCGACGGTGTGCGCTGGAAGACGACCTCGTCGAAGCCGGCCTTGCCGAGCCAGGCCCGGTAGTCGTCGCGCCGCCAGGTGCCCCCGTGCCTGCTCTTGAGCAGCATCTCCCCCGCGAAGGTCAGGGCGAAGGCGGGGCCGGAGCGGTCGTCGTCCACGACGTAGTCGGAGACGACCAGCGTGCCGCCGGGGCGCAGCGCGCTCCGCACCCTG
Organism: Streptomyces sp. NPDC104581; assembly: GCF_055583685.1. Taxonomy (NCBI): domain Bacteria; kingdom Bacillati; phylum Actinomycetota; class Actinomycetes; order Kitasatosporales; family Streptomycetaceae; genus Streptomyces; species Streptomyces sp. NPDC104581. The sequence continues at coordinate 6,840 of NZ_JBVJNN010000009.1, read as the reverse complement.
GCGAAGATCTCCACGTTGCCCTCCGGCCCTTCCTGGTGGGCGATGTTGGAGTAGGTCACGATGTCGTGCGCCGAGGTGCCGAAGTCGGTGGTGTGGAAGTCGCCGTCGAGGTAACTGACGCGGTCGGCCACGCCGTGCTGCGCGAGCAGCCGGCGGGCGATCGTGTTGATCGGCGCCCAGTCGAGCTGGGTCGAGCGGGCGGCGGGGTTGAGCGCGAGCCAGACGGCGGAGTAGACGCCCGATCCGCCGCCGATGTCGAGGACGGAGATCTCCCCGGCCTCGGCCAGCCGCAGCGTGTCCGCGGCGATCGCCGCCACGGGGGCCGACTGGGCGGCGAGCGCCTGGACGAGGTTCTCCCAGTGCGGGTTGTCGGCCACCTCGACCACCGCGTCCCTCAGGGGTCCCCCGGCCCGCACGACGTCGGGCAGGTCCGCCAGTGAGGCCATGTGCCCCATCTTGACCTTGGCGAAGCCGGTCAGGGATGCGGGCAGACCGTCGACCAGGAAGGCGGACGCCTCGGCGGTGTTGGCGTACCGGCCGGCGTCCACTTCGACCAGGCCGATGCCGACCAGCCCGTCGAGGAGTGTCTGCGCGCCGCGGTGCGAGATCCCGGCGAGCTCGGCGAGCTGGACCGCGGAGGTCGCGCCGTTCTCGAGGTGGGTGAACACCGAGTGGGACGCCGCGGTCCCCAGGAGGCCGGTGGCCCAGTAACCGGTGATGAGCCGCATGATCCGATCCGATGCCGGTCGACCGCTGTTCATATCGTTCCTCCCGAATACGCGTACGGCGCCGACGCGTCGGACGGATTTCCTGGTGTTTCGACGGTCCAACTGCCCAGTGCCATTTCGGCGGTAATTCCGGGGCCGAAACCGGCGATCATTCCCGTGGCGGCCGACGGCAGTACCGTGTCCTCCTCGAACTGTCTGCGCAGCGCTTCGAGCACGACCGCGCTGGCGATGTTTCCGTAATCTGCCAGGGTGGACCAGCTGTGCCGGAACACCTTGCGGTCGACATTGAGGAACTTGGCCAGATCGTCCAGGATCCGCGGACCCCCGGCGTGAATGATGTAGAAATCGAGATTGCCGACGTCCCAGCCGTGACCCCTGGCGAAATCCCGCAGGACCGGGGCGAGCGGTTCCATCGTTCCGGGCACGCGGCGGTCGAGCTGGAAATGGAAGCCGGTGTCGCGCACGGCGTACGAGATCCAGTCCTCGGTGTGCGGAATGAGATGGGCGGCGTTGCGCTCCAGACTGACGCCGGTGCCGCCGTTTCCCCGCACGACGGCGGCGCCGACCGCGTCACCGAACAGGCCGTCGGACAGCAGCGCGCCGATGTCGTCGTCGGTGGGCTGGTAGCAGAGCGAGCACAGCTCGCAGGAGACGATCAGGACGTTGCTGTCGGGGTGGGCGGCGCAGAAGTCGTGGGCCCGGTTGATGGCCGCTCCTCCGGCGGCGCAGCCCAGTTGGGCGATCGGCAGCTGGCGCGTGTCGTACCGGAAACCCATGGTGTTGATCAGCCAGGCGGTGAGGGACGGCATGAGGAAGCCGGTGCACGAGACGTAGATGATGGCGTCGATGTCCCGGGCGCCGAGGTCCGCGTTCGCGAGCGCTTCCTCGATGACCGGCGGGCACCGCTTCTTCGATTCCAGCTCGTAGACGCGGTTGCGCTCCTCGAAGCCCGGGTGCCGGAGCGTCTTCCCGATGGGCTGCACAATATGACGCTTGCGTACTCCGGTGTTCTGGATCAATCGAAGGGCCAGCGGCAGCTGCGGCTTTCCCGCATGTACCTTCGCGGCGAATTCCATGGTCTCTTCCGCCGTGATTGTGTATTCCGGAACATGCACCGACGGCTTGCATAGGGTTGGCATGCCGACTTCCGCCTCTCTGAGGTTGAGAAAGTTCCGCTGTCCCACAGCGTGTATGCGCCAATGTCGCGCGGTTCGCTTGCCACCGACTTGGTGTCGACTTGGCCCTCGCCCCTCTTCTGAAACAGAGGAAAGAAATGCACAGGAGTTCAGAGATGATGAACGAGGAAATCAGCGCCGACAGGGCTGTCGCCGGTCTCCGGGTCGCCGACACCCGCCGGACGCAGGTCCTTCTCGGGCAGCGGCCGGGAGGCGGTGTCGGCGAGGCCCGGTGCATCGCCGAACTGGAGCGCGAGGTACGGGATCTCCAGCGGGCGAACGCGACTCTCAAGCGGTATGTGGCGAAGGTTCTGGAGCTCAACCTCGAATTCCCGCCGCCCGACGCCGGCTTCGAGACCTCGGGGATCGCCGGGATCGCCGGGGCCGTCCGCCCGAGGCACGGCGCCACCACCGTCACGTTCCCCCGGCGCCCGGCGCCGGCCCCTCTCCGGAGGGCCGAGGCGCCTTCACTCGCCGGCCCCGGCCGGTCACCGGACCGGCCGCCCGCCGGGGTGGAGTTGCGGATGCTCGGCCCGGTGGAGGCGGTGGTCGGCGGTCGCCGGATCGATCTGGGAGCGCCGAAGCAGCGCGCGGTGCTCGCGCTGCTGGTGAGTCAGGTGGGGCAGCCGGTGTCGGTCGACGTACTGCTGGAGGAGTTGTGGGAGGGGCGGCCGCCTCCGTCGGCGATCACCTCGCTGCACGCGTACGTGGCCAATCTGAGAAGGGTGCTGGAACCGGACAGGGCGCCGCGGAAACCCGCGACGGTGCTGCGCACCCGGGGCCGCGCCTATCTGCTCGACAACCGCGCCGTCGAGGTCGACGTCCACCGCTTCGGTGAGCGCGCGAAGGCCGGGTGGCAGGCGTTCGACCAGCGCGATCCGCAGCGGGCTCTGCGGGAATTCGAGGCGGGGCTGGCACTGTGGCGTGGCCGGGCGTACGCGGAGGTGGCCGATGCCACTCATGTGGCCCCGGAGGTCGTGCGGCTGGAGGAGTTGCGGCTGTGGGTGGTCGAGGGACGCTGCGCGACGCTCATGGCGGTGGGCGCGCACGAGATAGCGGTGTCGGAACTGGCCGCCTTCACCCAGGCCCATCCGCTGCGCGAGTACGGCTGCGAGCTGTTGAGCGTGGCGCTGTACCGGACCGGACGGCAGGCCGACGCGCTGGCGGTGCTGCGGTCCCATCAGAAGCGGATGGCGGAGGAGTTGGGGATCGACCCCAGCCCGGCGCTCCAGCATCTGGAGAGGGAGATTCTGCACCAGGCTCCGAGCCTGGACTGAGGAGCCACGGATTCACGGGTCCGCCCCCCGGTACGCGTACGCGTGCACGGGTTCACGGATGCACCGGGTTTCCGGAGTACCGCGAGGACTGGGGCCCGTCCCCGGGCGCCGTGCGAGTCCGCCGCGCCCCCCTGCCCCCGTCCGCCCGCCGCCGAGCCGGCCTGGGCGGCGGGTCTCCCCGTTCCGGCCCCGTCGCCGGGCGGACCCACCCGTCGCGGACCCCGTCGGCCCGCGACCCCGACCCCGATGCTCAACCCCGATGAAAGAGGCAGCGCATGACCAGCAGAAGATCCTTCCTCGTCGGCGCGGGCGCGACCGCGCTGGCGGTCACCGCGTTCCAGGGCTCCTCCGCCGCCCGGACCGCCTCGGGCGGCAAGTGGCACCAACTGCGCCGGCATCTCAGCGGACGGCTGGTGCTGCCGTCGGACCCGGACTACCGGCGGGCCAAGCAGCTCTATCTGACCCAGTTCGACGACAGCCGTCCCCGGGCCGTCGCCTACTGCGCCCGCGCCGCCGACGTGGCGCTGTGTCTCCGTTTCGCCCAGGACCACGCCCTGCCCGTCGCCGTGCGCAGCGGCGGCCACAGCGCGGGGGGCTGGTCCACCACCGAGGGGCTCGTCATCGACGTGTCCCGGATCAACTCCACCACCCTCGGCCGCGACACGGCGACGATCGGCCCCGGGGCGCAGCTCGTCGACATCACGAACACGCTCGCGCCGGCGGGGCTGACGATATCCGGCGGCTACTGTCCGACGGTCGCGGCCGGCGGGTACTTCGCGGGCGGCGGCATGGGTCTGTTCACCCGGAGTATCGGCATGGCGTCGGACAAGGTGACATCGGCCGAGGTCGTTCTCGCCGACGGCGGCGTCGTGACCGCCTCACCACGCCGTGACAGCGACCTCTTCTGGGCCGTCCGCGGCGGCGGTGGCGGCAACTTCGGTGTCGTGACGTCCTACGAGGTGGCCCCGACGCCCCTCACCGATCTCGCCGCCTGCAACCTCGCCTGGACGTTCGACCAGGCGCTGGACATGCTCGACGGCTGGGCGCGCTGGCTGGTCGACGCGCCGCGGGCCGTCGGCAGCGGGGTCCTGGTCACCCTGGAGGACGCCGCGCCGGGCAAGGTGCCGCTGGCGACCGTCTTCCTGGGATCCGTCGACCCCGGCGGCGACTTCGAGGGCGAGATCGACCGGCTCGTCTCCCTGATCGGCCACACCCCGTCGTTCCGCCGGACGCACACGGCGCCCTACCAGGACATCCTGATGGACCTCTACCAGTGCGGTGGTCTCACGGTGCGGCAGTGCCACCGCGCCGACACCTCCCCCGGCGGCCGACTCACCCGCCCCGCTTTCGGGTTGTGGCGCAGCCGGCTGTTCGGTGAGGGGGCGATGCCGAGGGAGGGCTGGGCCCGGGCCCTGTCGGTCCTCGACAGGGAGCGACAGGCCGGGCAGATGCGGCAGTTGCAGGTCGTCGCCGTCGGCGGGGCGGTCAACTCGGTGTCGCGCACCTCCACCGCGTACGTGCACCGCGACAGCCTCTTCTCGGCGAGCTTCCTCACCTCGAACTCCGTGGCGCCGGTCCCGGACGAGGCCAGGGAGTCGGCCGGACGATTCGTCGACGCCGGTTTCGCCGTGCTCGATCCCTACTCGAACGGCGAGACGTACCAGAACTTCTACGACTCCCGTCTGCCGGACTGGCAGCGTTCCTACTACGCCGAGAACTACGCGCGGCTGAAGCGGGTCAAGAGGAGTTACGACCCGCACAACGTCTTCCGGTTCGCGCAGAGCATCCGCTGATCCGTACGCGGAGGGGGCCCGGTCCCGGCGTCGGTGCCGGGACCGGGCCCCGCGGCCGGTGCGGAGAGCGGGTACGGCGGGCGTCTCCCGTCAGCGGCTCCGCTGTTCGCGGAGGCGGCGGGTCAGCTCGACCCTGCGGGTCTTCAGCGTGGCGGTGCGCGGCAGTTCGGCGAGCGGGATCTGGACCGGCTCGGCCAGCTGCGGGTAGTCGGCGACGGCCGCCCGCCAGCGGTCCGGGTCGAGCGGTCTGTCCCCGTCGGTGCAGACGACCGGGATCGCCACCGACCCGGGGCCCGGCACCACGACCAGCTCGATCAGCTCCTCCAGCCTGTCCAGCACCAGGTCCTCTATCTCCAGGCTGCTGCCCACACCGGGAATCGCGTCCACCTCCCGGTCGAGCATGTGCAGGCAGCCGAACCTGGTGCGGTATCCGACGTCTCCGGTGCGCCACCATCCCTCGTGCACGTTGGCGTCGTAGCGCTCCTGCTCGCCGAAGTACGTCTTCGCTATCCCGTCCCAACGGGCTTCGATGAGGCCCGGGTTCCGCGCCGACGGCCGTTTGCCGTTCTGGCTCACCAGCCTCACCCGCGCACTGCCCGGCAGGGGATAGCCCACGCAGCGCCCGTCCATCCGGCGCATGGATCTGCGGAAGTACGGCCGGCCGACCGCCGGGCCGACCTCGCTCTGCCCGTATATCTGGAAGAACTGCGGCGTCCGTCGCTCGGAGGAACCGAGCAGCCGGCGGACCGTTCTGGGGTGGAGCGCGTCGAAGGTGCTGCTGAAGTACTTGACCGACGCGAACGGCTTGCGCGGATCGTCGGCCAGGCTCTCCCACGCCAGGAACGAGTTGGGAAGCGCCTCGATCAGCCCCGGCCGGTGCTCGGCGAAGAAGTCGGCGACGTCGTCGGGAGCGCCCTCGTTCACCAGGAGCACGGGCATCGACCGGAAGAGGCACAGGGACATCGCCGCGAACATCCGCGAATGCCCGAAGGCGATGTGGATCGCCACGGTCTCCCGCCTGCGCATCAGCGCCAGCAGGAACAGCTGCGGCCGGAGCCGGGAGCGCATCGTGCGCGGCGTGTGCACCACCAGCTTGGGGAGCCCCGTGGTGCCGGAGGTGTGGGTGATCAGCGCCGGCTCGTCGAGCCCCTGGAGCACCGGCCGCACCGGCGGCGATCCCGCCAGCCCGGCGAGGGAGGTCACCGCGGGCCCGGAGCCGTCCACACTGATCAGGCCCTTGGTGAGGCCGGCCGGCGGCACCTCGGCCAGCGTCCTGAGCTTGGCCGCGTCGGTGAGCAGGTGCGGCTGGTCGAGCCGCTGGAGCAGGGCCACGACGGTCGCGCTGTCCAGGGCGTGCGACAGCATCACGGGAACCGCGCCGGCACGCGCCACCGCGGTGGCCAGCAGCCAGATGTCGAAGTTGGCCCTCTTGTGGATGACGACGCGCTCACCCGGCAGCACTCCGGCCGCCCTGATCCGGCCCGCCAGGTCCGACACATGGCCCGCGAGTTCCGACACCGTCAGGCGCCGTCCCGCCCCCGGCAGTGCGTCGAGGTCGTGGTCGAGGGTGAGCGGCGTCGTACCACCCCGGGCCGCCGCCCGCTCCGGTACGACTCCCAGGTACAGGCCGCGCTTGTGGATCGAATCATGGCTCATGAGGCCCCCATCCAGACCAGCTCCGGTTCCCGGTGTCCAATGCGCCTGTCCACAGCTTCCCGGCGGGCGCTTGGCCCGGACTGCCGCACGAGTTGGCACCGGCTTGGCGGCCCGCGGTCGTGGCGGGTCCCGGGGGGGGGGGGGGGGGGGGGGGGGGGGGGGGGGGGGTGGGGGGGGGGGTCGGGGGCCCATGAGGGGGCGCGGGGGCGAG
>NZ_JBVJNN010000008.1:212281-219695 GCF_055583685.1 Streptomyces sp. NPDC104581 | reverse complement strand
CCCCCCCCCCCCCCCCCCCCCCCCCCCCCCCCCCCCCCCCCCCCCCCCCCCCCCCCCCCCCCCCCCCCCCCCCCCCCCCCCCCCCCCCCCGCCGGTGGTGCGGGAGTTACGGGGCGGGGGCCCGTCAGCCGCCGAGCGGGATTCCGCCGAGCATCGCGCCGCCCTTGCCCTTGCTCTTGCCACCCTTGCCCTTGGCCTTGTCCGCCTTGCCGCCCTTGCCGGCGCTGGTGCCCTTGGCGTCCTTGCCGCCGTCCTTGTCGCCGCTCAGCCCGTTCGCCACGTCGCCCACGGTGTTGACGAGGGAGCCGTCGTTCTTCGGGTCCAGCGCGTTCGTCCGGACCGGCTGGACGTCGAGCGTCTCCTGGTTGGTCACCGTTTCGAGGGCACCGCCCAGTCCGCCGTTGAGGCTCATCGGGAGGTTCTGGGCGGCGAACGCCGGGGTCGCGGCACCCAGCGTCAGTACGGAACCGGCGATGACAGCGGCGACCTTGATGGGCTTCATGGTGAATCCTTCTTTCAACGGTTGTTCTCTTGAGTCCTGGTCTCGCCCTCAGTAACGATCTCCGGCCGTCCCGGACACGACGAACGGCCGTGCGGCCCCGGGTGACGGGGCGGCACGGCCGCTCTGGCGTACGCGGTGTTACTGGTTCTGCGGCGTCGTCGGCACGCCCGGAACCTCCGGGGCCGGTGCGGGCATCTCGGCCTCCGGCTGCTTGGGCAGCTCGGGCAGGCCCGGCAGGTTCGGGGCCGGCATGGCGTCGTTCATGACGAGCGCGGTGGCGAGGTTGACCAGCGAGGTCACGACGGCCTGCGACTGCGTGGCGACGGCCTTCGCGTCCTTGGTGGCCGCAGCCTTGAGCAGCGCGTCCGTCGCCTTCTGTACGGAGTCGGCGGCCTGGACCGTCAGGTCGGCCCGGGCCGGGGCCTTGCCGTCGGCGCCCACGGCATTCACGGGGTTCATCGCGTCCGCGCTGCCGTCGTTGTCCGCGGGCTTGGCGGGAGCGGCGGGGGCCGCCGGGGCGGCGTTCCTGACCGCGTCCAGGCCCTTCTTGATGGCCGCCTGGTGCCTCTCGATGTCGGCCGCGGCGAGCTGGCCGTTGTCCGCCGCGAGCACGTCGGCGAGCATGTCGGTGACCGGCGCGATGGCGCCGGACAGCGAACTCAGCGCCTCGGCCTGCTGCTTGACGGCGTCGGCGTCGGCGACCGGGGCACGGAACGCCTCCGCGCCGACGCCGGCCGGCGTCTGGTTGGCGCTGGTGGCGGCGACGGCGGTACCGGCGGTGCCGAGAACGAGTGCGGCGCAGACGGCGGCGGCTGCGGCGCGTGAGGAGACATGGGAACGCATGAAAAGTCCTTTCAGGACACGGTGGGGGTTTGCGTCTTCACCGTGAGTCGCGGAGCGGTCACCCGCAACCGATCCCGACCGCCGCGCGGTGTCCGCCAACCGGCCGCTTCGACCCCGCTGACCTGCGTCGGACTATGAAAATCGGCCACCCGTCCGAGGCGCGTGTCGCAGCCGAAAGGGTGGCCGGACAGCTCTCGGACAGCGGAAGAGCCGCCCTCCCCGGGATGGGGAGGGCGGCTCTCGCCGTGGCGGGCGGCAGTCGGGGCTGCCGTCCGGATCAGGCGTTGACGCAGGTGTTGCCGAAGGCCGGGTTGAGCAGGCCGATGACGTTGATGGTGTTGCCGCAGACGTTCACGGGGACGTGCACCGGGACCTGGACGACGTTGCCGGAGATGACACCCGGGGAACCGACAGCCGCGCCCTGGGCGCCGCTGTCGGCGATGGCGGCACCGGAGGCACCGACGACGGCGGCGGCGGCCGCGGAGGACAGAACAACAGCCTTGGCGATACGCGACATGGGGATGAGCTCCTCGGTGTTGAGGGGAAGGGCCGTACGGGCGCAGTTGCCCGACTTATCGATCAACGCGGGTGGTGCTGATCGGTTGCGGCCCGAATGAGTGAAGAAAGCGGTACGGGGTCCGGCGGTCGTGCCGCCGGACCCGGCGCGCCGGCCGTGGGCCGACGGAGCTCGGGCTCCGTCGAAGGTCAGGCGTTGACGCAGGTGTTGCCGAAGGCCGGGTTGAGCAGGCCGATGACGTTGATGGTGTTGCCGCAGACGTTGACCGGCACGTGGACCGGGACCTGGACCAGATTGCCGGACAGGACGCCCGGCGAGTTGGCCGCGACTCCCTCGGCGGACGCGCCGCTGGCGGACGCCATCCCGGCTCCGGCGAGGAGGAAGGCAGCGCTGGACGTCGCCATGACGACGGACTTAGCGACTCGCTTCATCACCATATCCTTTCGATTTACGAATGGTGCGACAGGCTCAACGATCGGCGGCCGTTCGGGAAACGCGCGATCGCCCGAAGAGTGCTATTGGGCGCGCGTGAAGGTTTGCGGGCCGACCGATTCCGGGAAAGCGACTGTGCCTTGACAACGGGCCGTGCGGTTCACGTGATTACCGATCCCACGGCCGTAAGAGTGCACTGTCGATTCATACTCGGGGTCGGAGAGTCTCAATGCCGGATTTCGCGCTTCATGGTGTAGGGCGCCGTCTGCCGTCCACCGAAATGGTGACGGCCGCCGCGACCGTTTCCGTTCGGCGAGCGCGACCGTACCCGTGCGGCACGGCGGGCTCGTCCGGGCGGCCGGTCGGCGGGCCAGGCTGCCGGTCGCGCGCCCGGGGGTCGACGACGTGATGAATTCCGGCATTGCTGATGCGGGTGCCAATCACATTAAAAGACAACCCGCTTACAAGAACAGTCTCGGATATGACTCCGATCTCCTCGACCTGCGTGAACCACCCGTCCCGGGAGGCGACACTATGAACGTCCGTTTCCGGGCCGGGTGCGACTCGATCTCGTTCGGCGCGCTCTATGCGGCGGTGGATGCGCGGCGCTGAGCCGGCTCATTCATCCGCGCGTCGGCAGCGCTCGCGCGTTTTCCCGATTGTCCGATCCACGACACCAGAGACCACGATTGGAGTGACTCGCGCGTGCCGCAACCAAGCAACAGTCAACGTTCCGGCTTGACCGTTCTCCATCTCGTCCAGCCGGTCGACGGCGGAGTGGGCCGCGTCGTCGCCGATCTCGTCCACGCCCAGGTCGCCGCCGGAATGCGGGTCGTCGTCGCCTGCCCCGACCAGGGCCCGCTCATGGCGGACGTGGCCGCGCTCGGCGCCGAGACGGAGGTCTGGCGCGCGACCCGAGACCCCGGCTTCGGACTGCCGGCCGAGATCCGCCGCGTCACCGAACTGGTCGGACGGATCCGCCCCGACGTGGTGCACGCGCACAGCGCGAAGGCCGGATTCGCCGGACGCCTGGCCGTACGGGGACGGATCCCCACCGTGTTCCAGCCGCACGCCTGGTCGTTCGAGGCGGTCAGCGGGACGACCGCCGCCCTCGCCCGCGGCTGGGAGCGGCTCGCCGCCCGCTGGACCGCGCGCGTCGTCTGCGTCAGCGAGGCCGAGCGCGGCCGGGGCGAGCGCGCCGGAGTGCGCGCCGCCTGGTCCGTCGTCCACAACGGCGTCGACGCCGACCGCTTCCGGCCCGCGGACACCACAGGCGCCCTCTCCGCCACCGCCGCCGACCGCGCCGCGCTCCCCCTGCTCGCCGCACTCCCCGCGGAGACACCCCTCGTGGTGTGCGTGGGCCGGCTGTGCAGACAGAAGGGGCAGGACGTGCTGCTCCGCGCCTGGCCACGTGTCCTGCGGGACCTGCCCGGGGCCCGCCTCGTACTCGTCGGCGACGGACCCGACGCCGAGCGGCTGCGCGAGGGCGCGCCGCCCTCGGTGCTCTTCGCCGGAGCCGTGACGGACACCGCGCCCTGGTACCGGGCCGCCGACCTCGTCGTCCTGCCGTCCCGCTGGGAGGGCATGGCGGTGGCGCCGCTCGAAGCGATGGCCAGCGGGCGGACCGTACTGCTCAGCGATGTGGACGGGGCGCGCGAGAGTCTGCTGCCGCACCAGCGGGCGCACTGCCTGACCGCGCCCGGGGACCACGCGGCCACGGCGAAGGCGATCACCGCGCTGCTGCGCGACCGGTCACTGCGCGACACCTTCGGCCGCGAGGGCCACGACCACGTACGCGGCACCTATGACGTGCGGCGGACCACGAGCGCCATCGCGGACGTGTACCGCGACGTGGCCGCCGTGCCGCGCTCCGAGCACAGGGAGCCGATTCCCCAGTGAGTACGGAAAGCACCAGCGTCCCCGCACCCTCCGGACGCGGACCGGGACGGCGCGGACCGGCCGGCCCCGGGCCGGTGACCGTCACGGCCGCGGGCCGGCCACCGCTCGGGTACGCCTCGATCAGCTCCCGGCAGGACGCCGGCGACCCCCTCGCGCTGCCACCCCGCCGCCGTACGGCCGCCCCCCTGCGCTTCGGGCTGCCGCTCCTCGCCTCCGACTGGGCGTCAGCCCTGCTCGGCACCGCGTTACTCGACTCCGGACAGCGCCACACGCTGGTGATCGCACAACTCCTCGTCTGTGTCGCCGTCCTCAACGCGTACGCCGGTCTCTACCGCCCGTCCGGACCGCGGACCGCCCTGGACGATTTCCCCGCACTGGCCGCGCGCACCCTCGTCGCCTGGTGCGCCTCCGCCGCGCTGCTCGCCGCGCTCCACCCCTCGCACGCGCTGAGCCTCACGGACCTGCTGGCCGGCAGCGCGACGCAACTGCTCATCGCCTGCTGCGGCCGGGCCCTCGTCCACGGATACCGGCGGCGCACGGCGAGCAGGCGGCTGACCTCCGCGCTGATCGTGGGGACGGGGCCGGCGGGCAGACGGTTCGCCGCGATGTTCGCCCGGCACCCCGAGTACGGCCTGCGACCCGTCGGCATCGTCGCCCCCGTGGCGGCGGACGGGCCCGGCACCCCGGACGGCGACCCGCGCGACGGCGCCGTCGGGGGCGTCGGCGAGGACCACCCCGCCGATGCCGACACCCCGGCCCCCGGGCTCCCCGTGCTGACCACCGCCGAGGAGATCCACCGCGCCGTCATCCAGAACGGTGTCCGGCAGGCGGTGTTCGTCGACGGCCAGGCCGGCGCCGGAAGCGCGGAGGACCGCGCCGCGCTCGTCTCCCGCTTCCACCAGTACGGCTGTGCCGCCTGGTTCATCGGCGCCGGTCCCCGGGACACGGCCGCCGGTGCCCGGCGCGGCATGTCCCAGCACGTCTGGGGGTACAGCTGCCACCGCGTCGACCCGCCCACCGCACCCCGCGGCGCCCTCGGCAAACGCCTGCTCGACATCGTCGTGGCGGCACTCGCGCTGGTCGCCGTCTCACCGGTGCTGCTCGCCTGCGCGCTCGCCGTACGGTTCCTCGACGGGCCCGGCGTGCTGTTCCGCCAGGAACGCGTGGGGCAGAACGGACGCCCCTTCACCGTGCTGAAGTTCCGCACCCTGCGCCCCGCCGACGACACCGAGGCGGCCACCCGCTGGTCCGTCGCCAACGATCGGCGGATGAGCACGGTCGGCCACATCCTGCGCCGTACGTCGCTGGACGAACTCCCGCAGATCTGGAACGTCCTGCGCGGCGACATGAGCCTCGTCGGACCCCGCCCCGAACGCCCCTTCTTCGTGGCCAGCTTCAGCAAGACCCACCCCGGCTACGCGGCACGCCACCGGATGCCCGTCGGCATCACCGGTCTCGCGCAGGTCAACGGGCTGCGCGGGGACACCTCCATCGAGGACCGCTCCCGATTCGACAACCACTACATCGACCACTGGTCGTTGTGGCAGGACGTGTGCATCATCATCCGAACCGCCCTCTCGCTCGTCCGTCCGGCGGGGAGCTGACGTGGCCCACCCCCGAGGCGCGCCGCTCCTGGCCCCGCGTACGGAATCGAACCCCCTCCGTCCCCCTCGCCCCTCCTCCGGAGCCGAACGCGACCGGCGGACCTGGCGCGTCCGGCCCGACTGGCGGCAGTGGCGCGGCACGCTGCGCCGGACCGTCCCGCTGCTGCCCGTCCTCGCCGTCGTGGCCCTCCTCGCCGTCCCCGTCGAGGGCCCCGCCGGCGACGGGTCGTCCGGTTCCGGGACGGTGGCCGACGTGGCGTCCGCGCTGCTGGTCGTCTTCTGCCTGGTACGGGTGGTGCGCGAGCGCGCCCGGCCGCTGACCCGAACGGCCGCGCTGGTCCTGGGACTTCCCGTTCTCGGCGTCTGCGCCGCCGCGATCACGTCCTACGACCCCGCCTCCAGCCTGCCGGGCGTGGCGCGCTACCTCCAGATCTTCGTGCTGGTGCCCGGCGCACTGCTCCTGCTGATCAGGCACCGCCGGGACTTCCGGCTCGTCGCCTGGGCGATGGTGGCTCTCGCGCTGGTGCAGGGGTGCATCGGTGTCGTCCAGTACCTGACCGGCACCGGCGCCTCGTACATGGGCGAGGACGTCCGCGCCGTCGGCACCTTCGGTCCCACCGACGTCATGGGCATGGCCACCGTCGTGTCGTACGGACTGGTCGCCGCGGTCGGACTGGCCCTGGGCGTGGGAGTGGGAGTGGAGCGCGGTCCGGGGGGCGCCCGCGAGGTGCCGCGCGTACAGCGGGCCGTCGCGCTCGCCTGCGCCGCACTGCTGTTCCTGCCGCTCGTGGTCTCCTTCAGCCGCGGCGCGTGGATCGCGACGGTCGTGGCCGTCACGCTGCAACTCGCGCTCTCCGGGCCGCGCCGCGCGGCCCGCGTCGCGCTCGTCACCGCGGCGATCGGCACCGTACTCGTCGGCGGGCTCGGTATCGGCTCGCAGATGGTCGCCGAACGGCTCGGCAGCATCACCGAGGTCACCGAGGCGCCCGACAGGTCGGTCACCGACCGGTACACGATGTGGGCGGCGGCGGGCGGCATGTGGCGCACCGACCCGGTCACCGGCGTCGGGCTGAAGGGCTTCCCCGCCTACCGCGACAGCCACGCGTCGATCGCGCTGTCGTCGGGCAGCGACACGGCGGGCGCGGGGACGGCCTTCCAGCGCCAGCCGCTGCTCTCCCCGCACAACATGTATCTGCTGGTCCTCAGCGAGCAGGGGGTCATCGGCCTGCTGGCCCTCGCCGGGAGCTGGGCGGCGCTGCTCGTGCTCGCCCTGCGGAGACTGCCCGGCTCGCGCCGCGGCGGTACGGGCGCCGACTGCGCGCTCGTCGCCGTCGGGCTGCTGGTCTGGCAACTGGTGGACTTCGGTTACGCGGACATCGGCGGGCCGTCCACCGTGCTCACCGCCGTCGTGCTCGGTCTGGCCGCCTGGTGGGCGCTGGACCGGCGGGTCGACCGGGGACAGGGTGCGGCGTGACCGATCTGACGGACGCGGCGCGGTCCGCGACGGCGAAGCCCACGCAGGCCACCGGCCCCGCGGTCCCCGGCCGCCGGCCCCCGCCGGCCCCCACGACACCCCCGCCGACCGAGGGCACGGGCGACACGAGCGCCGACCGGGGG
>NZ_JBVJNN010000008.1:125996-212183 GCF_055583685.1 Streptomyces sp. NPDC104581 | reverse complement strand
GGAGCGCGGGCCAGGAGACCGCCGCTCGGGAGACGGTCGTGCAGGAGACGGTTGGTCGAGGGCAGGCCGGTCCAGGGACGGCCGGGCAGGAGACGGTCAGGCAGGAGACGGCGGGTCGGGGGAGCGCGGGCCAGGAGACCGCCGCTCGGGAGACGGTCGTGCAGGAGACGGTTGGTCGAGGGCAGGCCGGTCCAGGGACGGCCGGGCAGGAGACGGCCGGTTGGGAGAACGTCGGTCGAGGGCAGGCCAGGCACAAGGCCGTCGGGCAGGAGACGGCCGGTCCAGGGACGGCCGGTCGGGAGACCGCCGGGCAAGAAGGCGGCGGGCAGCAGAAGGCCCGGCAGGAGGCCGAGGGGTCCGGGGGGCGGGGCGGTCACCTTTCCAACCGGTTCCTCGCCCGCGCCGCCCTGCTGACCGCGGTCCTCACCGCCGCCGGCGCGCTGCTCGGTCTCGTACGCGACCAGACCATCGCCCACCTCTACGGCGCGGGTCCCGACACCGACGCGTTCCTCGTCGCGTGGACCGTCCCCGAAGTCGCCTCGACGCTGCTCATCGAGGACGCGATGGCCCTCATCCTGGTGCCCGCGTTCAGCCTCGCGCTCGCGCGCCGGGCCACCGACCGGCCACTCCTCGACCGCGACCCCGTGCACGCCCTGCTGCGTACGACCCTGCCGGGACTGCTGCTCGCCCTCAGCGCGGGCGCCGTCCTGCTGATGTTCGCCGCCCCGTGGGTCGTCGCCGTGCTCGCGCCCGGCCTGCCGGACACGCGACTGGCGGTCGACTGCACCCGGTTGACGGCGACCTGCGCCTTCAGCTTCGGCATCGCCGGCTATTGCAGCGCCGCGCTGCGGGCGCACGGCAGCTTCGTACCGCCCGCGATGATCTACGTCGCGTACAACGTCGGCATCATCGTCACGATGCTGGTCCTCAGCGACCGGCTCGGGGTGCGGGCGGCGGCGGCCGGGGTCGCCGTCGGCGGGGTCCTGATGGTCCTCGTGCAGGCACCGGTCGTCTGGCGGCGGCTGCGCGGGCGCCGTACGGCGGCTGAGCAGACGGCTGAGCAAACGCCGGAGCAGCCACCGGTGCCCGTACCGGCGGAGCCGCCCCGCCCCGCCGACGGACAGCCCGGCGGCGCCCGCCCGCTCGTCGCCCTCGGACTGCTGGCCCCCGTCATCGTCTTCGCCCTCACCCGCCAGTCCCAGGTCCTCATCGAACGCTTCCTCGCCGCACCCCTGCCCGCCGGCGCCATCTCGCACCTCAACTACGCGCAGAAGGTCGCGCAGATGCCGATGGTCCTGTCCCTGATGCTCTGCACGGTCACCTTCCCGGTGGTCGCCCGCGCCATGGCGGCCGGGGAGACCGACCGGGCCAGACGCCGCGTCGAGCGGGACCTCGCACTCGCCGGTGTCATCGTGCTGGTGGGCGCCGCGACCGTCGTCGCCTGCGCGCCGCAGATCATCCAAATCCTCTTCCAGCGCGGCGCCTTCGACGGTGCGGACACGGCGGCCACCGCCACCGTGATGCGTGTGTACGCACTGGGGCTGCTCGGCCACACCCTCGTCGGGGCCCTCGTCCGCTGCTACTTCTCCGCCGCGCGTCCCCTGTGGTTCCCGGCTCTCGCCATGTTCCTCGGCCTCCTGCTCACCACCGCGTCCGGCGCGCTGCTCGTCGGCGCCTGGGGAGTCCTCGGGATCGCGGCGGGCAACGCGCTGGGCATCACCGTCACCGCCGTACTGCTGCTGCACGGCGTCGCCCGGCACAGCGTTCCCGTGCGAGTCCGCCACATGACCGCAGGGCTCGTCAAACTCAGCGCCGCCGCGGCTTCCGCGACCGGCGCCGGATGGCTCTGCGGCGCCCTCATCACCTCTCCGGTGCCGGCCGCCGCCGTCGCCTGCGGGGTGGTCGCCGCCGTGTTCCTCGTCATCGCCCGAGCCGTCCAGGCACCCGAGATCGACTCCCTCATCCGCTCCGTCACACGAAAGTTCATCGATGTCCGCTGACACGGTGCCCGCAGGCCCCTTGTGGGCAGCCATGTACCACTCGATCACCGACCCGACCGACGACCCCTACCGCGTCACCGTCTCGCCCGGCCGGCTCGACCGGCAGCTGCGCTGGCTGCGCCGCCGCCGGCTGACCGGCGTGAGCATGGAATACCTGCTGCTCGCCCGCGCGCGGGGCAGCCACGCCGGACTCGTCGGCCTCACGTTCGACGACGGTTACGCCGACTTCCTGACCGGCGCCCTGCCCCTGCTGCACCGGTACGAGTTCACCGCCACCGTCTACGTGCTCCCCGGCCGCCTCGGCGGCACCAACGAATGGGACCGCCTCGGACCGCGCAAACCCCTCCTCACGGCGGACGGCATCCGCGAGGCGGCTGCGGCGGGCATGGAGATCGGCTCGCACGGACTGCGCCACACCGATCTGACCAAGGCCGACGACGCGCTGCTCGCCGAGGAGACGCGCGGCAGCCGGGAGGCGCTGAGCGCGATCACCGGCACCGAGGTGACCGGGTTCTGCTACCCGTACGGCACGGTCGACGAGCGCGCCATGGCCGCCGTACGCGACGCCGGTTACCGGTACGCCGTCGCCATCGACCCCGGCCCGCTCACCGGTCTGTTCGCCCTGCCGCGCCTGCACATCGGCCAGGAGGACACCGGGCCCCGGCTGTTCCTCAAGCGCGCATTGCACGGCCGGCGCCGCGAGCCGGTCCCGTACGGCCCGTATCCGCCCGTCACGCCGGGCGCCGGGCGGCGGGGGACCGCGACCGTACCCGAGGGCGGCGGCGCATGAAGGTACTGCATGTCATCACCGGCCTCGGTATCGGTGGTGCCGAACAGCAACTGCGCCTGCTGCTCAGCCGGTTGCCCACGGAAAGCTCCGTCGTCACGCTCACCAACCCGGGCGCCGTCGCACGCGGCATCGTCGCCGACGGCTTCCCCGTCACGGACCTCGACATGAGAGGCAACCGCGACCTCGGCGCGCTGCCCCGGCTGACGGGGCTGATCAAGGACGGCAAGTACGACCTGGTCCACACGCACCTCTACCGCGCCTGTGTGTACGGACGCCTCGCCGCCCGCCTCGCCGGCGTACGGACCGTCGTCGCCACCGAGCACTCGCTGGGCGCCACCCGGATCGAGGGCCGCTCACTCACCGTCGGGGCGCGTGTCCTCTACCTCGGCAGCGAACGCCTCGGCACGGAGACCGTCGCCGTCTCGACCACCGTCGCCAACCGGCTGCGCCGCTGGGGCGTGCGCCGCGACCGCATCCATGTCGTGCCCAACGGCATCGACGTGCCGCGCTTCTCCTACGACGAGACCGCCCGGCACAAGGCGCGGGCCGAACTCGGTCTGCCCGCAGACGCGTTCGTGATCGGCGGCATCGGCAGGCTCAGTGAGGGCAAGCGCTTCGACACGCTCGTCAGAGCCGTCGCCGCACTGCCCGGCGCCCGTCTCCTGCTCGTCGGCGAAGGTCCCGAGCGCGACCGACTGCTCGATCTGGCCGCCGAGTTGGGCGCCGCCGACCGGGTCCTGCTGCACGGCGCGTGCGAGGACCCGCCGCCGAACCCCGCCGAGAGCACGGGACCTGACCTGCCGTCACTGCTCGCCGCCATGGACGTCTCCGTCTCCACCTCGGCGGACGAGGCGTTCGGGCTCGCGGTGATCGAGAGCCTGGCCGCCGGGCTCCCCGTCCTGTACGTCACCTGCCCCGCCCTGACGGACCTGCCCGCCGACGCGGCACCCGCCGCCCGCCGGATCACCGGTTCCGTCGACGGTCTCGTCGCCGAACTGGGCTCGGCGCAGCGGCGGTTGGCGGCCGGGCAGGGCCCGCCCCGGCTGCCCGTACCACCCGCCGCCCGCCACTACGACATCTCCCGCAGTGCCGAACAGCTGATGTCCGTCTACGACCGCGCCCTGCGCCGCACCGGCTCGTCCGAGCCCGCTGTCCGGCGCCCGGCCACCCCCGAGGAGTGAGTTACCGATGACCGACAACGAGAACGGCCGACGCCGCGCGGGCAGTTGGCCCGGCCGCGTCCTGGCGAGGATCAGGGCACTGCCCGTCTGGTGGATCGTGCCGGTCGGCGTCCTGATCGGGGCGCTCGCGGGCGGCGGCTACGGCATGCTGCGCACCCCGCAGTACTCCGCCACCAGCTACGTGCTCGTCGTACCGTCCGACAAGACCGACCCGGCCGCCGCGCTCGGCTTCGCGCAGGCGTACGGGCGGGTCGCCCCGCAGGTCGCCGCCCTCGGCGACGCCCAGGTGTGGGCCGGGGTCTCCGCCAAGGTCCTGAAGGAGAACGTCACCACCGTCACCTCGCCCGACGCCCCCATGATCTCGGTGACCGCCACGTCGAGCGGCGCGCGGACGGCCGTCAGTATGGCCGACGGCGTCGCGCGCTCGCTGGTGCTCAACGGCACGCAGATGCAGGGCAGTACGAACGTACGCGTGGTCCAGTTCTCCCGCGCGGTCGAGCCCACCAGCCCCGTGTCGCCGTCGGTGCCGCTGGCCGCGCTCGTCGGCGCCGCCGCGGGCGGACTGGTCGGCGGACTCGGGGTGCTGGTCCGCCCCAGGCGCCGGCACGAAGAGGTGCACGCGACGGTCCCTGGCCCATCGACCGCGCCCCTGCCGCAGACGGAGAGCGTGTGATGGCGACCGAACAGACCACCCGTAACACCCCGACCGCGCCGACCGCCCGGAACCAAGGACCCGCCCGGCGGATCCTCGTACGCGCCCGCACGGGCCCGGTCACACCCGCCGGCCGAGGCACCCTCACCCCGCTGACCTCGGAGATCTGCCGGGACCCCGGCCGGTTCGGGGCGCTCGCGGCCGAATGGACGGCCCTGCACCGCCGCTCAACCCCGGCCACCCCGTTCCAGAGCCACGCCTGGCTGCACTCCTGGTGGCGTTCGTACGGAACCCCCGGCCGGCTCCGCGTCGTCCTCGTACGCCGTGGCGGCACCCTCGTCGCCGCCGCCCCCCTGATGCTGATCCACCGGCCGGTCCCCGTCCTGGTCCAACTCGGTGGCCCCATCTCCGACTTCTCCGACGTCCTGCTGGACGACGAGCACGTCGCCGGCGCCGCCCCGGCGCTGGCGAAGGCCCTCGCCGTCGCCGCGCGCGGCGCCGTCATCGACCTGCGCGAGGTACGGCCCGGAGCCGCCGCCGAACGTGTCCACGAGTGCTGGGACGGTCCGCGCGACCGGCTGCCGGACTCGTCCTGTCTGGAGCTGCCCGCCGTCCCCATGGACGAACTGCTCGGCCGTCTCACGTCGTCGCGCGCCCAGCGCGCCAGGGCCAAGATCCGCAAGATCGACTCGCTCGGCATCGAGGCGCGCGTGGTGCCCGTGGACCAGGTCCCGGCCGCCGTCGAACGCCTCCTGCGGCTGCACCGGCTCCAGTGGCAGGGCCGCGGCGTCACCACCGAACACCTCAGCGCCCGCTTCGCGGCGCATCTGACCCGCTCGGTGCGGTCCATGGCCGAACAGGGCGACGCGACGGTCACCGAGTTCCTGCTCGCGGGCGACGTGGTGGCCGCCGACCTCACCCTGCTGTCACCGCGGCTCGGCGGCGGCTATCTGTACGGCGCCGACCCGGCGCTGCGCGACCGGAAGGTGGACGTCGCGACGATGCTGCTGCGCGAGAGCGCCCGGCGGATCAGCGCCGACGGACGCGTGACGCTGAGCATGCTGCGCGGCAACGAGCCGTACAAGCACCACTGGCGCCCGGAGACCGTCCGCAACCAGCGACTGCTGATGGCGCGCGGTCTGCTCGCCCCCTCACTGCGACTGGTCGCCGCCCAGGCAGCCGCGCGCGACCGGGCGTCCGTCCTGCTCAACGAGCGGCTGCCGGCGATGAAGGCGGGCCTGGCGAAGCGGACACGCCGCGCCGACGGCCGGAACTGACCCGGAGGGGTCCCGGCCGCCGCCGCGACGGAGCGGTCAGGACAGCCAGCGCTCCCAGTTGCCGACCCGCAGACAGATCTTCTCGCCGAGCAGCGCCTCGATCCACGAACTGAGCGTGAGCTGCTTGCAGTTCGAGGGCACTCCGGGATTCGCCGGAGTGCTGGGCTCGGGCCGGGGCACCGCGGGAGTGCTCGGTCCGGGCTCCGGCTTCAGTCCGTAAAGCGTCGTACGGAACACCTTCGACGCCTGCGGATTCGAAGCGCACTGCCAGACGCCGTGCGGGCAGTAGTCCGTGATCGTCTGGTAAAGCGGCCGGTGCTGTTCGAACCATGCGAGCATCCCCCGCATGTACGTCGGATTGTCGCCGTTACGGAAGAGGCCCCACTCCGGATAGGAGATAACCTTTCCATGTTCAGCGGCGAACTCCACATGCTTGCGGAGCCCGTAGGGCTCATTCACCTGTTCGTCGAAAGTCACCCCTGGCGGCTGGTCGTAGGCGTCCATTCCGATGATGTCCACGACGTCGTCGCCCGGATAGCACTCGGTCCAGGCGATCGCGTCCCTGCCGCGGTTCGGAGCGAAATCGAAACGGAATTCCTGCCCGGGCACCGCGCGCATGGCGCCGACGATCCGCTTCCAGTACGCCTTCCACGCCGTCGGGTCGGGCCCGCAGCGGTGCGTGTACGTCGTGCCGTTCATCTCCCAGCCGAGTACGAGGACGGTGTCCGGTACGCCGAGCGAGACGAGGCGCTGGGCGAGCACCTCGAAGTGCCGGTCGTAGTCGCCCCGCGCGCCCCGGCGCAGCTCATTGCGGACGAGCACGTCGGGGACCCGGCCCTCGTTCCGTTCGAGCATGGGGACGTTGAGCACGAACATGCGGTCGGCGTCGGCCTTCTTCCAGTCGGCCCAGTCACGCAGGAAGCTCGGGGCGCCTTCGATGTTCGACCACACGTCGCCCGGGAGATAGGTGTGCCCGACCCTTAATTCCGTACCGCCGAGCCACTTCTGCATCTCGGGAATACGGCGGATTCCCTCGGGACCGTAATGGAGGTACGCGCCGACCGCGGTGGAGGCGACTTCCGGTGGTGCGGAACTGGCGGAACCGGCGGAACTGGCGGAACCGGCCGAAGGGTCGGGGCCGGTGGCGTCGGTCGCCACCGGCAGCACGGAACCTGAGACAAGGAGACCGGCCGTCACGACACCCAGAAAGGTGGTGATCAGCCGTCGGTGCCGATGGGACATGTGTGCTCCTCATGAGGGGACGCGTTCCGTGGTCGCACTCATCCAAAGCTATTTGTCATAAGACGATCGGGAATCCGGTCGGCCGTTCCCCTAGACCGTTCGTGATTTCCATCCCCCGCATGGGCCATCGACAACGCAGATCACCCGGCCGCGCCGCGCGGCCGGCGCCCCGGCAGCCCTCCTGAGAAGCCGGCGAAGCCAGAGACGTCAGAGAACGAACCGAGAGAGCGGTGAACTCCAGTGCATGACTTGGTAGTTGTGGGCGCGGGCCCCTATGGGCTCTCCATCGCCTCGCACGCGGCGGCGGCCGGTCTCAGCCCGCGTGTGTTCGGCAGGCCGATGGCCGCCTGGCGGGACGGGATGCCGCCGGGCATGCTCCTGAAGTCGGAGCCGTGGGCGTCGGACCTCTCCGACCCGAAGCGCGCCTTCGGGCTGGCCGCCTACGCGACCACCAAGGGGGTCCAGGTCCGGCACGGAGTCCCGCTCCCGGTCGGCTTCTTCGCCTCGTACGGCCTCTGGTTCGCCGCCAACGCGGCGCCCCCGGTGGAGGAGCGGACCGTCACCGCCGTACGGCCCCGGGCCGGCGGCGGCTTCGAGATCACGGTCGACGACGGCGACGGCGATGCCGGCGGCGGAGAGACCTTCCTCGCCCGCACGGTGGTGCTCGCCGTCGGCGTCCGGCCCTTCGCCGATGTCCCCGGCCCGCTGCGCGCCCTGCCGTCCGGGAGGGTTTCGCACAGCGTCGACCACGGGGACCTGACGCGCTTCCAGGGCATGGACGTGACCGTCGTCGGGGCGGGCCAGTCCGCGCTGGAGACCGCGACACTCCTCGCGGAACAGGGGACGTCCGTACGGGTGGTCGCCCGCGCCCCCGACCTGAACTGGAACACCCTCCCGCCGCCCCTGCGCCGCCCTCTCGGCGAGGCCGCCCGTGCCCCGCACACGGGACTGGGCTGCGGCTGGCGGAACTGGCTCTACGCGCGGACCCCCGGCCTCTTCCACCGGCTGCCGCCCTCGACGCGGGCCCGCGTCTCCACCTCGGCGCTCGGCCCGGCCGGCGCCTGGTGGCTGCGCGGACGGTTCGAACCCGCCGTCGAGGTCCGGCTCGGCGAGAGCGTGGCCGCCGCGGCCCCGGCCGGCGGACGGCTCCGGCTCGACCTGGTCTCCACCCGCGGATCCGTGGACACGGTCACGACGGACCATGTCATCGCGGCCACCGGCTTCACCCCGCGCCTCGACCGGCTCGGGCTGCTCGACGAGCGGCTGCGCCGGGTACTGCGCACCGTGGGAGCGAGCGCCGCCCCCGAAACGGACACGGTCTTCGAGACCTCGCACCCGGGTCTGTTCGTGACGGGTCTGCTGAGCGCGCCGTCGTTCGGGCCGTCGATGCGCTTCGTGTTCGGCGCGTCGTACACGGCGGGCCGGGTGGTACGCGGGGTGCGGCGCCGACTGGGCACGGGGCCCCGGGATACGCGGCCGGGAGAACTGCGGGAGACTCTCCCGGCCGGAGCGGCGCCGATGAACTGGATGGAGAGGTTCTGACGGACGGGCCGCTCGGAGCCCGTCCCTCGTCGGGGCCGGTGACCGGCCCGACAGAACTAGACGCGCGCGCCGGAGCGGTTGCGGCGGTAGAGGATGCCGCCACCGATCAGCAGCCCGGCGCTGAGCGCGGCTCCGGCGTACAGGTTCATGTCCGCGCCGGTCTGGGCCAGCTGGTCGAAGGCACCCGCCTCCTGGACGGGACGCGGCTGCTCCGGGATTCCGTGGGGGCCCGGCGCGTTCGGCGGCTCGACGTTGTGCTCGGGCGGGGTCGGGTCCTGCGGGTGGTGCGGGTCGACCGGGCGCGGCGGGTGCACCGGGGTCTCCGGGGTCTTCTCGTCGACGCCGTTGGCGCAGGAGTTGCCGAAGGCCGGGTTCAGTACGCCGATCAGGTCCACGCTGTTGCCGCAGAGGTTCAGCGGGATGTCGAGCGGGGCCTGGACGAGGTTGCCGGACAGCAGGCCCGGGGAGTTGACCGCCGCGCCGGATGCCGAGGACCCGGTGTGGCCGCCGTGGGAGGCGGGGCTCGCGTGGTGGCCGTGCTCCTCGGGTCCGGAACCGCCGCCGTATCCCTGGGGGGCGGCACCGTGCGTCGAGCCGGCCTGGCTGTCGTGGTCGCCGCGGTCCGGGTCGGCGTGCGCGGCGCGGGGCGGCGCCGAGTGGCCCGCGGGCTCGGCGCGCGGCGCCTGGTGCTCGGCGGGGGGAGCCTGGTGGTCGGACTTGGGCGCCGCGTGCGCACCGGAGGAGTTGCCGCAGCCGTTGCCGAAGGCGGGGTTGCCCACACCGACGGGGTTCACCGTGTTGCCGCACACGTTGACCGGGATCTCGACGGGCGCCTGGACGCTGTTGCCCGACAGCAGCCCCGGGGACCCGGCGGCGGTCGCGCCGCTGTCGGTGGCCTGGGCGTACCCACCACTCATGGTCAGCACGCTCGACGCCGCCGCAGCGGTGAGCAGTCCCTTGCCGATGAGTTCTCGCATCTGTTCTCCTGATATCGCCGGTGTCTCGCCGGTGCGTCGGTGTATCTGTGTATCGGTGTCGACTGAGGCCAATCCCGAAGCGTCTGCTTCTGCCGTACGCCCCGGGACCGGCCGATGCCCCTGAGGGCGATTCAGCGCCTGTCGGACATCAGAGGTCAGACGTCAGGCGTCTGACATCGGAGGCCGTACGTCGGAACGTCAGGCGTTGACGCAGGTGTTGCCGAGGGTGGGGTTCAGCAGACCGATCACGTTGATGCTGTTTCCGCACACGTTGACGGGGATGTGCACGGGGATCTGGACGACGTTGCCGGACAGGACGCCCGGGGAGCCCACGGCCGCACCTTCCGCGCCCGCGTCGGCCATGGCCGGCGCCGCGGCGCCGACCGACAGGAGAACGCCCGCGATGATCGTGGCTGCCCTCTTGGCATTCATGGTTGAGCCCTTTCCGCAACGGGGTCGCGCGCGTGACTCCGATTGCCACGCGAACACAGCCGTATCGGCCCGCACCGTCGTTGCTGGAACTCCAACGAGTACGCGCTTATGAGGAAACTGCCCTGATTTATGGCCCGTATTGGTTCACCC
This sequence comes from Streptomyces sp. NPDC104581, assembly GCF_055583685.1. NCBI lineage: Bacteria > Bacillati > Actinomycetota > Actinomycetes > Kitasatosporales > Streptomycetaceae > Streptomyces > Streptomyces sp. NPDC104581. Next base: position 201,940 of record NZ_JBVJNN010000008.1, on the reverse strand, counting down.
GATCGCCGCGCGAAATGACGTTTCTGCGCGGGCGGGAGGCGCTTATATGACACAAAGGCCGGCCCGGGCGTATTCGCCCCGGCCGGCCTCCGCCGATCCGGCAATGACACCGGAACGGTTATGGCTGTCAGCCGTTGCCGACGCCGTTCGCCGAGAGGACCGGGATGTCCTCCAGGATGTGCGAGAGCGGCTCGTCGCCCTTCGCCTGCGTGGAGTTCTCGGTGCACTGCTGGTTCTGCGGGGAGGACAGGACGTTGACGTCCTGGACCGCGACCGGAACGAGGATGCCGACGAGGGAGCCGACGTTCGCCTTGGCGGGCAGGCCGACACAGAGCTTGTTCAGCGTGCCCTGAACCAGGCTCAGCTGCGGGCTCATGTCGCCCTTGGTGACGGCGTTGCCGAACGCCTGCTTGGCGCCGTTGCCGCTGAGCGACGTGGTGCCGGTGTCGTTGCCGACGGCGAGGGCGGGCGCCGCCGCCGCGGCGGAGACGCCGACCACGGAGGCACTGACCGCCGCGGTCGCCAGGATCTTCTTGATCACGGTTGGTTCCTTTTCTCAAGAAATGCAGGTGATGCGGCCTGCCCAACCGAAAGCCCCCGGTTTGGTTCCGCTGCTTCACTCGTTCGGATTGTGGGCGGTCGGCGGACCGATTGAGTGCCTAATGGGCCATCCGGGTGAATCACGATAACCAAACCTTCGGAATTTAGTTGCTCATGGCGCCCCGGGGATTTTGGGGCATTCTTCAGAAGGGGACTCATCGTGATCAAGAAGGTTATGGCCTCCGCGGCCATCGCTGCTTCCGTGGTCGGCGTGTCGGCCATGGCCGCTCCGTCCGCCCTCGCCGTCGGCAACGACACCGGCACCACCTCGCTCAGCGGCAACGGTGCCATGCAGTCTTACGGCAACTCCGCGACGTACGGGAACATGAGCCCGCAGATGGCGCTCATCCAGGGCTCGCTCAACAAGCCCTGCATCGGTCTGCCGGCCAAGGTCAACGCCGGTTCCCTGCTGGGCGTCGTGCCGATCGCGGTCCAGGACGTCAACGTCCTGTCCTCCCCGCAGAACCAGCAGTGTGTCGAGAACTCGACGCAGGCGAAGGGCGACGAGCCGCTGTCGCACCTCCTGAACGACATCCCGATCCTGTCCGCCAACGGTGCGGGCAACCGCTGATATCGCGGCTGGATCGCCACTGCCGGGTCATCGCTGAACGCGCGGTGACCCGGTCGTGTTCAAGCCGTGCGACCCGTCGATATGCCTTATGGGCCGTTCGAGGGAATGGGCACAACCAAACGTCGCGTGGCGAGTTGAACGAACCGGCACTCCATCGGTGCCGACTTTCTGGAAAGGCAACAAAATGAAGAAGCTGTGGGCAACCACCGCTGTAGCCGCCACGATGGTCGGCGGTCTCGCCGCCACCGCGTCGCCGGCGCTGGCGCTCGGCAACGACACCGGCACCACGTCGCTCAGCGGCAACGGCGCCGAGCAGGAGTTCGGCAACGCGGAGACCCACGGGGACATGAGCCCGCAGCTCAGCCTCGTGCAGGGCTCGCTCAACAAGCCCTGTGTCGGCCTGCCCGTCAAGGCGAACGTCGGCTCGCTCGTGGGTGTCGTGCCGATCGCGGTCCAGGACATCAACGTCCTGTCCTCCCCCCAGAACCAGCAGTGCACCGAGAACTCCACGCAGGCGAAGGGCGACGAGCCCCTCTCGCACATCCTGGAGGACATCCCGGTCCTCTCGGCGAACGGCGTCGGCAACGGCTGACCTTCCGCCTCGGAGCCCGGTCCGGCAGCTCGGCTGCCGGACCGGGCTCCGTCGTGTGTGCGGCGGGACCGCCCTCAGCCCAGCGGCTTCGCCAGGCAGATGCTGAGCGGGTCGTGCCGGTAGTGGCCGAACTTCGAGCAGTCCGTGTAGCCGCTGGACCGGTAGAGGGCGATGGCCTCCGGCTGCTTGGTGCCCGTCTCCAGCACCATGCGGGTCCGGCCCGCCGCGCGGGCGTCCTCCTCCAGCCGCGCGAGGATACGGCGGGCCAGCCCGAGCCCGCGCGCCCCCACCGTCACGTACATCCGCTTGATCTCGGCGTCGCCGTCCGAGTAGCCCTCGTCGTTGGCCTCCTGCGACCGCCAGCCGCCGGTGGCGACCGGGCGGTCGTCGGCGTCGTAGGCCAGCAGGTAGAGCCCGTGGGGCGGGTCGAACATCCGGGGGTGCAGCACGGTGGCGTCCCCCTCGCTCTCGTACCGCGCCGCGTATTCGAGCTGGACCTCGGCGTCGAGCTTCACTGCGTCGGGGTGGTCGGCGGGGACCTGACGTATCTGGATGGCCACAGCACCGATCGTAGAGCCTGGGTAGGGTGCCGGAATGCTCACTGTGACATCCGTGAATGTGAACGGGCTCCGGGCCGCGGCGAAGAAGGGCTTCGTGGAGTGGCTGGCCGGGACCGGTGCCGATGTGGTCTGCCTCCAGGAGGTGCGCGCCGAGGAGGACCAGCTCGCCGAGGAGGTCCGGAAGCCCGAGGGGTGGCACACGGTGTTCGCGCCGGCGGCCGACAAGGGCCGGGCGGGCGTCGCGCTCTACTCGCGGCGGGAGCCGGAGCGGGTGCGGATCGGCTTCGGGAGCGCGGAGTTCGACACCGGCGGGCGGTACGCCGAGATCGATCTGCCCGGTGTGACGGTGGCCAGCCTCTATCTGCCGTCGGGTGACGTGGGCACGGAGCGCCAGGAGCAGAAGGTCCGGTTCATGGACGAGTTCCTCCCGTACCTCGTCGGTCTCCGGCGGCGCGCGGCTGCCGACGGCCGCGAGGTGCTGGTCTGCGGCGACTGGAACATCGCGCACCACGAGGCCGACCTCAAGAACTGGAAGGGCAACCGCAAGGAGTCCGGTTTCCTGCCCGAGGAGCGCGCGTGGCTCACGCGGGTCTTCGGCGAGGCGGCGTACGTGGACGTGGTCCGCGCCCTGCACCCGGACGAGACCGGGCCGTACACCTGGTGGTCCTACCGGGGGCGCGCCTTCGACAACGACACCGGCTGGCGCATCGACTACCACGTGGCGACGGCGGGGCTGGCGGGGCGCGCGGTGAAGGCGTGGGTGGAGCGGGCGGCGACCCACGCGGAGCGCTGGAGCGACCACGCGCCGGTCAGCGTCGCCTACGAGCAGGGGTAACGGGCGTCAGCCCTTCCGCAGTCGGCGGTCCAGGGCCATGGAGAGTTCCGCCTCCACCACGCTCTTGGCGAGGGGCCGCAGTGTCCGCGGGTCCGTCGCGCCCGCGTGGGTGTGGAGCGTGGTCGCGAAGAGTTCGGCCAGCGCGTCGGCGTGGGCGCGGACCTGGCGGGCCGCCTCGAAGACCGCGGCCAGGGGGACGCCCTCGCGGACCAGGGCGGCGGAGACGTCCAGCAGCCGGCGGCTGATGTGGACGAGGTCGTCGCCGTCGGTGGCGAGGTAGCCGAGTTCCAGCGCGGTGGCCAGGTTCTCCGCCGTGACCTCGCCCGCGAAGTGGTCGGCCAGGGCCTCGGGGGTGAGGCGGACGGGTGTCTCCTCGGTCGGTTCGCCGAGGCCCAGCACCTCGCCCACGTCGCGTCCGCTCTCGAAGGCGGTGGCGAGGTCGGCGATGCCGTTGAGGGTGTGGCCGCGCTCCAGCAGGGCGGCGATCGTGCGCAGTCTGGCCAGGTGGTGGGTGTCGTACCAGGCGATCCGGCCCTCCCTGCGGGGTGGCGGGATGAGGCCGCGTTCGCGGTAGAAGCGCACCGTGCGCACCGTGATGCCGGCCGCGTCGGCCAGCTCCCTCACCCGGTACTCGCGGACTTCCTCCTGGTCGGACATGGCGTCCAGCCTATGTCCCGCCACTTCCCGTACCGTCGGTAACTTTTTCTCGTCCGACCCCTACCCATGAGTAAGGAGCTGCCCTACTCTCCCAACAGTGCCAGTGATTACTGGCGCGGTCCGGTGCGGAACTCCGGCGGGAGGCGGCGGCATGGCCAAGCACGAGCACGTACGGGTGGCGGTGATCGGATCCGGATTCGGTGGCCTGGGCGCCGCCGTCCGGCTGCGGCGCGAGGGGATCACCGACTTCGTCGTCCTGGAACGGGCCGACTCGGTCGGCGGCACCTGGCGCGACAACAGCTATCCGGGCTGCGCCTGCGACGTGCCCTCGCACCTGTACTCGTTCTCCTTCGCGCCCAACCCCGACTGGCCGCGCGTCTTCTCCGGCCAGTCCCACATCCGCGCCTACCTGGAGCACCTCACCGACACCTTCGGTCTGCGGCCGCACATCCGGCTGAACCACGAGGTGCTGCTGATGCGCTGGATCGCCGACGCGGCCCACTGGGAGATCGAGACCTCGCGCGGCACCGTCACGGCGGACGTCGTGGTCTCCGCCACCGGTCCGCTGTCGGACCCCAAGGTGCCGGACGTGCCCGGCCTCGACTCCTTCCCCGGCAAGGTCTTCCACTCCGCGCGCTGGGACCACGGTTACGACTTGCGGGGCAAGCGCGTCGCCGTGGTCGGCACCGGTGCCTCGGCGATCCAGATCGTGCCGGCCATCCAGCCCGACGTGGCCAGGCTGACGCTCTTCCAGCGCACGCCGCCGTGGGTGCTGCCGCGCGCCGACCGGGCCATCTCCGGGGCCGAGCGGTGGCTGCACCGCAAGGTGCCCGCCACCGCCGTCGCGCGGCGCGGACTGCTGTGGGGCATCAGGGAGTTGCAGGTCCAGGCGTTCACCAAGCGCCCCGACGAGCTGGGGCTCGTCGAGCGCGTCGCGAAGGCCAACATCGCGCGGGCGGTCAAGGACCCGGCGCTGCGGGCCAGGCTGACCCCCTCGTACCGGATCGGCTGCAAACGGATCCTGCTCTCCAGCACCTACTATCCGGCGCTCGCGCGGCCCAACGTGGACGTCGTGCCCTCCGGGCTCGCCGAGGTGCGCGGGTCGACGGTCGTGAGCGCCGGCGGCGCGGAGACCGAGGTCGACGCGATCATCTTCGGCACCGGCTTCCGTGTCACCGACATGCCCATCGCCGAGCGGGTGGTGGGCGCCGACGGGATCACGCTCGCCGAGGCGTGGAAGGACGGCATGGAGTCGCTGCGCGGCGCGACCGCCGCGGGGTTCCCCAACTGGATGACCGTCATCGGCCCCAACACCGGGCTCGGCAACTCCTCGATGATCCTGATGATCGAGGCCCAGCTCAGCTATCTCGGCGACTATCTGCGCCTCCTCGGCTCGCTGGGCGCGGGCGCCGCGCTCACGCCACGGCCGTCGGCCGTCGACGCCTGGAACCGCCGCGTACAGGAGCGGATGAAGCGCACCGTCTGGAACACCGGCGGCTGCACCAGCTGGTACCTGGACGCCAACGGCCGCAACACCACCATCTGGCCGGGGACCACGACCGAGTTCCGGCGGGCGACCCGCGCCGTCGACCCACGGGAGTACGAGGTCGTACGGGCCCGGACCGGAACGCCGCGCGACAGGGAGGCACTTCGATGACGACGACACCCGACCCCCGTGAACTGACCGCCCGTTCCGCCGACGGCTCGCGCCTGCACATAGAGGTGTACGGCCCCGAGGGGGCGCCCGCGATCGTGCTCGCCCACGGATGGACCTGCTCGACCCTCTTCTGGGCCGCGCAGACGGCCGCACTCCGCGCCGACCACCGGGTGATCGTCTACGACCAGCGCGGGCACGGCCGTTCACCCGCCGTCGGCCCGAACGGCTACACCACCGACGCGCTCGCCGACGACCTGGAAGCGGTGCTGGGCGCCACCCTGGCGCCGGGCGAGAAGGCCGTGCTGGCCGGGCACTCGATGGGCGGTATGACGCTGATGGCCGCGTCGGCGCGGCCCGCCTTCCGCGCGCACGCCGCCGCAGCGCTGCTGTGCAGCACCGGCAGCTCGAAGCTGGTGGCCGAGTCGCGCGTGGTGCCGATGCGCCCCGGACGGGTGCGGACCCGGCTGACCCGCCTGATACTCGGCGCGCGGGCCCCGCTGGGGCCGGTCACACCGGTCTCGAAGCGGATACTGCGGTACGGGACCATGGGGCCGGGTACGGCGCCCGACCGGGTCGCCGCCTGCGCCCGAATAGTCCACGCGTGTCCGCGCCCGGTACGGGTGGCCTGGTCGCATGTCCTCGGTGAACTCGATCTCGACGCGCAGGTGGGCGAGTTGAGGATCCCCACGGCTGTCCTCGCGGGCACCGCCGACCGGCTCACGCCGCCGGTGCTGGCACGCAGACTCGCGCAGGCGCTGCCAGACTGTGCCGGCCTCACCGAGCTGACGGGTATGGGACACATGACGCCCGTGGAGGCGCCCGAGGCGGTGACCGCCGTACTCCGGGGGCTGGTGGAGGATCACCTCACGACCGGACGGGCGGCGGACCACGCGACCGAGGAGAGTGCCGTATGAGCAGGGTCAGCCTGGAGGGGCAGGTCGCCGTCGTCACCGGCGCGGCACGCGGTGTGGGCGAACTGCTGGCCCGCAAGCTCTCGGCGCGCGGCGCCAGGGTGGCGCTGGTGGGCCTGGAGGCGGACGAACTCAAGGACGTGGCGAGCAGGCTCCACACCGAGTGCGAGCACTGGTACGCCGATGTCACGGACCACCAGGCGATGACCCGGGTCGCCGACGAGGTCAAACAGCGCTTCGGGAAGGTCGACATCGTCGTGGCCAACGCGGGCGTCGCGGCGGGCGGCCCGTTCCTCGACTCCGACCCCGACGCCTGGCGGCGGGTCATCGAGGTGAACCTCGTCGGCGGCGCCGTGACGGCGCGCGCCTTCCTGCCCGTACTGATGGAGAGCCGGGGCTACTTCCTCCAGATCGCCTCGCTCGCCGCGATCACACCTGCGCCCATGATGAGCGCGTACTGCGCCTCGAAGTCGGGCGTCGAGGCGTTCGCGCACAGTCTGCGCGCCGAGGTCGGCCACAGGGGTGTGCGCGTCGGCGTCGGCTATCTCTCCTGGACCGACACCGACATGGTGCGCGGCGCCGACCAGGACGAGGTGATGCGCGAGATGCGGCGGCGGCTGCCGTGGCCGGCCAACAGGACGTATCCGCTCGGGCCCGCCGTGGAGCGCCTGGTGGCGGGGATCGAACGGCGTTCGGCGCATGTGTACGCGCAGTGGTGGCTGCGGGGCATGCAGTCGGTGCGCGGATATCTGCCCGGGGTGATCGCGACCGTCGGGAGCCGGCACATGCGGAGCCTCGACGGGCGGCTCGGCGGGGTGGGCAAGGGGCTCGTGGGGGCGGGCGGGGCGGCCGACGAGCAGGCGCGTACGCAGCGTAATTGATCGAAATGCGAGCTTTGTCGGCGCGTGTCACTCTGGTCGGGGCCCAGGGACTCATCCACGGGCCTCACCGGACCTCCAGGAGTGAGCTTCCATGGGCATCGCCGACCAGTTCAAGGACAAGTCGCGGGCGCTCGCCGACCAGGCGAAGAAGAAGATGGACGAGAAGCAGGACGAGGCGTCGGAGCGGTCCTCGAAGGACGAGGACGGCACGCCGGACGAGCGGGCGCGGGCGCGGCAGCGGGCGCAGGACGCGCGGGACCGGTTCGACGACAACTACGACGCCTGAGCGGGTACTCGCGGGCGCGAGCGCACCTGGTGACCAGTGCACCAGGTGCGCTCCCGTGTGCGGGCCGCGGGCGGCTGTCCTCAGTCGCCGGACGGGCCCGAACGGCGCGGCGGCAGCGCGGGGCGGCGGCGGTCCGGGACGTCCGTGTAGTCCGGGGGTGTCGCCGCCGGCTGTTTCGCCAGCAACTCCAGCGCCACCCACACCGCGTCGTCCAGCTGCGCGTGCCGCCCCTCCGCCCAGTCCAGCGGTGTGCGCAGCGCCTCGATGTCCGGTTCCACACCGTGGTTCTCGACCGACCAGCCGTAGGTGTCGAACCAGGCGGCGTTCATCGGCACCGTGATCACCGTGCCGTCGCCCAGCCGGTGCCTGCCGGTCATGCCGACCACCCCGCCCCAGGTGCGCTGTCCGACGACCGGGCCCAGTTTCAGCAGCCGGAACGCGGCGGTGATCATGTCGCCGTCGGAGGAGGTGGCCTCGTCCGCGATCGCGACCACCGGGCCACGCGGGGCGTTGGAGGCGTAGCTGACCGCCTGGGCGTTGCGCGTGAGGTCCCAGCCGAGGATGCGCCGGGTCAGCTTCTCCACCACGAGTTCGCTGATGTGGCCGCCGGCGTTGCCGCGTACGTCCACGATCAGTCCGGGCCTGGACACCTCCAGCCGCAGGTCCCGGTTGAACTGTGCCCAGCCGGAGCCGCCCATGTCGGGGATGTGGAGGTAGCCGCACTTGCCGCCGCTCATCTCGCGGACGACCTCGCGGCGCTTGGCCACCCAGTCCTGGTAGCGCAGGGGCCGTTCGTCGATGAGCGGGACGATCGCGACGCGCCGTGAACCGCCGCCGCCCGCAGCGCCGTTGGCCGTCGACAGGTCCTCGGCGGGGCGGAAGGTCAGTTCGACCGTCGTACCGCCGGCGGCCGACAGCAGCGGGAAGGGACCGGTCACCGGGTCGACGGGCCGGCCGTCGACATGGGTGAGGACCGCGCCCTCGCGGATGCCCGTACCGGCCAGCGGGGAGCGGGCCTTGGAGTCCGAGGACTCACCGGGCAGGATCCGTTTGACGAGCCATTCGCCGTCCCGGCAGACGAGGTTGGCGCCGAGCAGTCCCATGGCGCGCTGGTAGTGGGGCGGTCCCTCGTTGCGGCGGGCGGGGGTGACGTAGGCGTGCGAGGTGCCCAGTTCGCCGAGCGCCTCGCGCAGCAGATCGGCGAACTCGTCCGGTGTCGCGACGCGTTCGACCAGCGGGCGGTACTGGTCGAGGACCGCGGCCCAGTCGATGCCGCACATCTCCGGCTCCCAGAAGTACGCGCGGATGATGCGGCCCGCCTCCTCGTACGCCTGGCGCCACTCGGCGGCGGGGTCGACCTCGTGCAGGATCCGGCGCAGGTCGAGATGGACGGTCGAGTCGCCGTCTCCGGGTTCGTTGGCGGGCACGGCGCGCAGGTCGTCGTCGTCCACGACCACCAGCCGCGAGCCGTCCCGGCTGATCGCGAACCAGTCGAGATGGTCGACGAGTTCGCTCCTGCGCGCCTTGGTGATGTCGAAGTGTTCGAGCGTCGGCCGGCCCGAGGTGTCGGCGGGGTTGGCGAAGGTCTCGCCGAGCGCGCCGGAGATCGGCCAGCGCAGCCAGACCAGACCGCCGCCGCTGACGGGCCGCAGGGCCGAGTACTTGGACGCGGAGACGGGGAACGGCGTGACACGGCTGGCGAGCCCTTCGACCTCGACCGTCACCGTCCCCTCGGCGGCAGCGGCGCCGTCGGAGACGACGGCCGCCACCGGGTCGAGTCCGCCCGCGGCCGGCCGGCCGTCCGGGGACAGCGCGAACGGCGAGGGTGTCGCCGACGACAGCGGTACGAGATAGGGGCGGCAGCCCAGCGGGAAGGAGAGGTCGCCGGTGTGCACGTCGTACACGGGGTCGAATCCGCGCCAGGAGAGAAAGGCGAGATATCGGCCGTCCCGGGTGAAAACCGGATTCTCGTCCTCGAAGCGGCCGTTGGTGACGTCGACGATCGTACGGTCGGCGATCCGCGCCATCTTGATCTGGCGCAGCGAGCGGCCGACTCCGGGGTGGGACCAGGCGATCCAGTCGCCGTCGGGGGAGAACGCCAGGTCCGTGACGGGTCCGTTGACGGAGCGGATGAGTTCGGTGACGTCCTCGGTCACGTCCGCCGCGACGGGCCCGGCCGGCTCCTGACCGGTGGTCCCGGACGCCGCGTCGTCCGGCTCGTCGGCGGGGACCGTCAGTATCAGCAGCCGTCCGTCGTGCGTGGTCAGTGCCAGCCGTTCGCCGTCCGGGTCGGCGATCAGTTCGTGTACCCGCCCCAGCCGCCCGGAGGCGAGCCGCACCGGCGGCAGGTCGCCGCTCGCGCGGGGCAGATGGGCGATCTCGATCGCGTCGTCGCCGTCCGCGTCGGTGACGTAGGCGACCTTTCCGCCGCTGCCCAGCATCTCGGGGAGCCGGACCCGGACGCCCGGGGTGTCGGTGATCGTGCGGGCCGGGCCGTCGCGGTGGGTGAGCCAGTACAGGCTGCCGCGTACGGAGACGGCGCTCGCCCGGCCCGTGGTGTCCACGGAGATCGAGTCGACGTGGTGGGCGGCCGGGACCTGGTAGGTGCGCCGCCCGGCGCGCGGGCCGCCGAGCCGTACCGACAGCTTGCGCGGCACCGAGTCGGGTGCCAGTGAGTCGACCAGCCAGAGGTCTCCGGCGCACTGGTAGACGACCCGGCGCCCGTCGGACGAGGCGTGGCGGGCGTAGAAGGCGTCGTGGTCGGTGTGCCGGCGCAGGTCGGTGCCGTCGGGGAGCACCGAGTAGAGATTGCCGACGCCCTCGTGGTCGGAGAGGAAGGCGATGCGCCCGTCGACGAACATCGGGCAGTCGAGATGGCCGGGCAGCTCCTCCAGCAGCCGCTCGCCGTGCAGCCAGAGCCGGCCCGTGGCCCCGCCCCGGTACCGCTTCCAGGCGGCCGGCTCGTGCGGCGGCTTTCCGGTGAGCAGCAGGGTGCGCCGCTCGCCCCCGGTGTCGGCGACGGCTATGTCGGCGACCGGGCCCCAGGGGAGCTTGCCGCCGGGGGAGCCGTCGGTGGGGACGCTGTAGGCCCAGGAGTAGTACGAGAACGGCTGTCCGTGCGAGGAGACGGCGAGGATCTGCGCCGAGCCGTCCTTGTCCGGCGGTGTCCAGCCGCAGACACGGGTGTCGGTGGAGCCCCAGTAGCTGAGCCGGCGGGCCGGGCCGCCGGCCACCGGTGCCAGATGGATCTCGGGGTCGAGGCTGCGCCAGGTCGTGTACGCGATCTGGCTGCCGTCGGGCGAGAACCGGGGGTGTCCCACTCTGGTGCGGTCGACGGTCACCCGCCACGCGCGGTCCGGGCGGTGCTCGGCCGGCGAGAGGGGGGCGACCCAGAGGTCGTCCTCGGCGGCGAAACACAGCAAGTCGTCGTGCAGGTGCGGATAGCGGAGATACGCGACGTCGTCACTCACCCCCCAATGCTTTCCGTGCGGGAGGGGTGGGGCAACTCGTGGGCACAGGTCAGTTGGCCGGATGTGTTCGGCGGGCGCTCGGTCGTGTGTGTGGAGCGGTGTGGCGGAGCCCACAAGCGAAACGTTGCCGTTTCGATGAGTGCGGGGTTATCTTCGTACTGTACGAAACCGTTTCGTTCGGTTCCTCGATTCCTTGGGAGGAGGTCGGCCATGGCACGCACCAGACTCACGCCGGAGCGCGAGAGCGAGTTGTACGGCGCCGTGCTCGACCTGCTGCGCGAGGTCGGCTACGACGCCCTCACCATGGACGCCGTCGCCGGCCGCACCCACTCCAGCAAGGCCACCCTCTACCGCCAGTGGGGGAGCAAGCCGGAGCTCGTCGCACGAGCCCTGCGGCACAACAAGCCGGCCGACGTCGCACAGATCGACACCGGCTCGCTGCGCGGGGACTTCCACGCCATGGTCGCGATGGCCGACGACTGCCAGATGGAACGGGACGCCGCGCTGATGCGGGGTCTGGTCCATGCCGTCCACACCAACCCCGATCTCCACCAGGCCCTGCGGGAACTCCTCATCGAGCCCGAGCTGAACGGGCTCAGTGTGTTCCTGCGCCGTGCCGTGGACCGGGGTGAGATCAGCGCGGACCAGCCCGCGCTGAAGTACGTCACACACATGCTGGTCGGCGCCTTCGTCGCCCGGCAGCTCGTCGAGGACCGCTCTGTCGACCAGGCGTTCCTCCGCGATTACCTCGACGCCGTGGTTCTCCCCGCCCTCGGCGTCTGACCCTCCCCGCAGTACCGCAGCTCCGCCTCCCTGGGCCGCTCGCCCATCTCCGGGGTTCCCCAGCAGTACCCAGCACCGCACGCGTGTCGCTCTCGCGCCGTCGGTCGGCTCCCCATGCCCTGACCCACCCCCAGACCGGGAGTACGCCTCGTGGCCACGTTCCTGTACAGACTCGGACGGTTCGCCTTCCGACGCCGAAATCTCGTCGCCCTCGTATGGGTGGCGCTGCTGGCCCTGGCCGGCGTCGGCGCCGCATCCGCGTCCACCGCGACCTCCAGCTCCTTCTCCATTCCGGGGACGGAGGCCCAGAGGGCCTTCGACCTGCTGGAGGAGCGCTTCCCCGGCGGCAGCGCCGACGGCGCGACGGCCCGTGTCGTCTTCAAGGCGCCGGACGGCGAGAAGATGACCTCCGCCGCCAACAAGGCCGAGGTCGAGAAGATCGTCGACGAGCTGCCGGCCGGCTCGGACCAGATCGCGCGGGTCACCGACCCGTACACCGCCAAGGCCGTCTCGCAGGACGGCTCGACGGCCTACGTCTCCGTCACCTACAAGGTCAGCTCCATGGAGCTGACCGAGGAGACCCGCACCGCGCTGGAGGAGACCGGGGCCGGCGCGCGGGACGCGGGCCTCACCGTCGAGATCGGCGGTGACGCGCTCCAGGCCGTACCGGAGACCGGGGCCACCGAGGTCATCGGCGTCTCCGTCGCCGCCGTCGTGCTCGTCATCACCTTCGGCTCGCTGATCGCGGCGGGGCTGCCCCTGCTCACCGCGCTCATCGGCGTCGGGATCGGTGTCTCGACCATCACCGCGCTCGCCAGTGTGATGGACCTCGGCTCCACCACCAGCATTCTCGCGATGATGATCGGCCTCGCCGTCGGCATCGACTACGCCCTGTTCATCGTCTCCCGCTACCGGGCGGAGCTGACGGAGGGGCGGGAACCCGAGGAAGCCGCCGGGCGGGCGGCCGGGACGGCGGGATCCGCGGTCGTCTTCGCGGGGCTCACCGTCGTCATCGCGCTCGTCGGGCTCTCCGTCGTCAACATCCCGATGCTCACCAAGATGGGTGTCGCCGCCGCCGGCACGGTCGTCATCGCCGTCCTCGTCGCGCTCACGCTCGTCCCGGCCGTGCTCGGCTACGCGGGCAGGCGGGTGCAGGGCAGGAAGACGCGCGAGCGGCACGAACGGGAGCGTGCGGCGTCGGCCGACGGCAAGGTGGCCGAGGGCAGGCCGAACATGGGCACCCGCTGGGCCCGCTTCGTACTGCGCCGGCCCGTCGCCGTACTCCTCGCCGGAGTCGTGGGCCTCGGTCTCGTCGCCGTACCGGCGTCGTCGCTGGAGATGGGTCTGCCCGACGACGGTTCGCAGCCGACGAGCACGACGCAGCGCAAGGCGTACGACATGCTGTCCGACGGCTTCGGCCCCGGCTTCAACGGCCCGCTGATGGTCGTCGTGGACGGCAAGGGCGACGACAACGCCAAGCGGACCGCGGGGCGGGTCACCGACGCCGTGAAGGATCTGAAGGGCGTCGCGGCCGTCACCCCGGCGACGTACAACAAGGCCGGCGACACGGCCACGATCACGGTCGTCCCGAAGGACCGCCCCTCGTCGGTGGAGACGGAGAACCTGGTCCACGCCATCCGGGACGCGGGCGGTGAGATCGCGTCGGACAGCGAGGCGAAGGTCCTGGTGACCGGTGCCACCGCGATGAACACCGACTTCTCCGAGAAGATGAACGACGCGCTGCTGCCCTACCTCGCGCTCGTCGTGGGTCTGGCGTTCCTGCTGCTGATGCTCGTCTTCCGGTCGGTCCTGGTCCCGCTCAAGGCCGCACTCGGGTTCCTGCTGTCGGTCGTCGCCGCGCTCGGCGCGGTGGTCGCCGTCTTCCAGTGGGGCTGGCTCTCGGGTCTGTTCGGCGTCGAGCAGACCGGTCCCGTCATGTCGATGATGCCGATCTTCATGGTGGGCGTGGTCTTCGGTCTCGCCATGGACTACGAGGTCTTCCTGGTCACGCGGATGCGGGAGGCGTACGTCCACGGGGAGCGGCCCGGCCAGGCGATCGTCACCGGCTTCCGGCACGGGGCGCGGGTCGTCACCGCCGCCGCGGTGATCATGATGGCGGTCTTCGCGGGCTTCATCGGCTCCGGCGAGTCCATGATCAAGATGATCGGCTTCTCGCTCGCCATCGCGGTCTTCTTCGACGCGTTCGTGGTCCGGATGGCGATCGTCCCCGCGGTGCTCACCCTGCTCGGCGACAGGGCGTGGTGGCTGCCGCGCTGGCTGGACCGGCTGCTGCCGAACGTGGACGTGGAGGGCGAGCAGCTCCGGAAGATGCTGGAGAAGGAGTCCGACGGCGCGGGCCCGGACGCCGGGCCAGGCCCGGAGAAGGAGCTGGTGCGGGTCTGAGGTGACGCCTGGGGGTCCTTGCGGACGCCCCTAGGAGTTGTGCAGCAGACGGTCCAGGCCGCGCTTGGCGCGCAGTGGGTAGCGCTCCTCGCCGGCCGGGACCGTCTGGTGTGTCAGCCGCAGGAAGCGGCGCAGGGCGGCCGTGTCGAACTGGATCAGGGCGACGCCGTCCGGTGAGTGGAATTCGAGCATCGTCTGTGCCCGGCCGCAGGGCCAGACGCGTACGTCGCCCTCGCCGGACGGCGTGCGCAGTCCCGCTTCGAGCAGCTCACGGGCGAAGGCCCACACCACCTCGCCGTCGTCGCGCGACACCTCGGCGGGAAAGGCGACGCGGACGGCCAGCGGATCCGCGCTGTCGTAGCGGAGGGTGACCGAGAGGCACCGGTGGTGGGGGGCGTCCGTGATGAGGCGGACCTTGGCGGGCTGCTCGACGACGGCCGGCATCGCTTCGCTCCTCTGCGGCGGTTCTTCTGCGCGGTATGAGGTTCTTTAAAGGAAAACATACCTTTTGTCAGATATTTAACGCCGGGCACCCCGGAATCCACAAACTTTCCGTGCCGTTCGGTGCCCGTACACCAGTTCGCATGGCTCGCGCTCTTGCAACTCGTTCGCAAGAGAGGACTATCTAGTCGAACGGTTCACTTCGAGCGGTTCACCACGCCAGCCGGAAGCGGAGCCCGCCCATGCATGTCCCCGACGGAATGATCAACCTGCCGGTGTCGGCCGCCGCCGGCGTCGTGGCGGCCGGGGCCGTGGCGGTCAGCCTGCGCGGAGCCCGCCGCGAACTGGGCGACGGACCACTACTCGCCGAGGGCCACGGCGCGGAGCGCACCGCTCCCCTCGCCGGACTCGTCGCGGCCTTCGTCTTCGCCGTACAGATGCTGAACTTCCCCGTCGCGGCCGGCACCAGCGGGCATCTGCTCGGCGGGGCGCTGGCGGCGATACTCGTCGGCCCCTTCACCGGAGTGCTCTGTATCGCCGTCGTCCTGCTGATGCAGGGCATCCTCTTCGCCGACGGCGGACTCACCGCGCTCGGCGTGAACATCACGGTCATGGGCGTCGTGACGGTGCTCGTCTCGTACGGGATCTTCCGGGCCCTGCTCCGGGTCCTGCCCAGGGGGCGCCGCTCGGTGACCGGGTCCGCGTTCGCCGCCGCCCTGGTCTCCGTGCCGGCCTCCGCCGCGGCCTTCACCCTGCTCTACGCGATCGGCGGGACCACGGACGTACCGATCGGCAAGGTGCTCACCGCGATGGTCGGCGTGCACGTCCTGATCGGCGTCGGCGAGGCGGTGATCACCGCACTGACCGTGGGGGCGGTCGTCGCCGTACGCCCGGACCTGGTCCACGGGGCGCGCGGCCTCGCCGTACCGCTCAAGCTGCGGGTGAACGGTGAACTGGTCGACGCCCCCGCCCCGCCCGACGCCCCCGCCCCGCCCGACGCCCCCGCCGCACCGGTCGCGTCCCGCTCGCCGCGCGGGCTGCTGGCCGCCGGCCTCGGCACCGCCCTCCTGCTGGCCGGCGTCGTCTCCTTCTACGCCTCCGCCGACCCCGACGGCCTGGAGAGGGTCGCCGCCGACAAGGGCTTCGACAAGCGGGTCGAGGAGCACGCCGCCGCCGACTCGCCCCTCGCCGACTACGGCGTCGCGGACATCTCCGACTCCCGGCTCTCCGGCGGCCTCGCGGGCGTCATCGGCGTCGGCGCGACGGTCGTCGCCGGCAGCGGGATCTTCTACGCAGTCCACCGCCGCCGTACGGCGCGCGACGCGTCCGCCCCGTCCGCCCCGTCCTCCACCGAGCGGGCCTGACATGGGAGCGGGCCACGCCCACAGGCTCTACCGGCAGGGGAACTCGCCGGTCCACGCGCTGCCGCCGCACTGCAAGCTCGCCGCCGTCCTGTGCTTCGTGCTCGTCGTGGTCTCCACCCCGCGCGAGGCGGTGTGGGCCTTCGGCCTGTACGCGGTACTGCTCGCCGCCGTCGCCGCGATCGCCCGCGTCCCCGCCGGTTTCCTGCTGCGCCGGATGCTGATCGAGGTCCCGTTCGTGGCCTTCGCCGTCCTCATGCCGTTCGTGGTGCCCGGCGAGCAAGTCACCTTCCTCGGGCTCTCGTTGAGCGTCCCCGGCCTCTGGGGCGCCTGGAACGTGCTGGCCAAGGGCACGCTGGGCGTCGCCGCCTCCGTCCTGCTCGCCTCCACCACCGAACTGCGCGCGCTGCTGCTCGGGCTGCAACGGCTGAGGCTGCCGCCGATGCTGGTCCAGATCGCGTCGTTCATGATCCGCTACGGCGACGTGATCACCGACGAGCTGCGCCGGATGTCGATCGCCCGCCGCTCGCGCGGATTCGAGGCACGCGGCGTACGGCACTGGGGGGTGCTCGGCAAATCCGCCGGCGCGCTGTTCATCCGCTCCTACGAGCGCGGCGAGCGGGTGCATCTGGCGATGACGAGCCGCGGCTACACGGGCACCATGCCGGTCATCGACGAGCTGACGGCCTCCCGCGCGCAGTGGACGTCCGCCGCCGCACTCCCGCTTTCGGCGCTCGCGGTCTGTCTGCTTGGCTGGACGCTGTGAGCACGCAGTCCCCGGAACAGCCGCAGCCGCCGTCCCCGCCGCCCTCCCTGGAGGTGCGCGGGCTCGCCTACGCCTACCCCGACGGCCACCAGGCCCTCTTCGGCGTCGACCTGACCGTCGCCCGCGGCGAGCGCGTCGCCCTGCTGGGACCCAACGGCGCCGGGAAGACCACCCTCGTCCTGCACCTCAACGGCATCCACACGGCGGGCGCCGGGTCCGTCACCGTCGCCGGGCTGCCCGTCGCGAAACAGCACCTGGCCGAGGTACGCCGCCGCGTCGGCATCGTCTTCCAGGACCCCGATGACCAGCTGTTCATGCCCACGGTGCGCGAGGACGTGGCCTTCGGCCCCGCGACCTCCGGACTGCGCGGCGCGGAGCTGGAGTCCAGGGTCGCCGCCGCGCTCACCCGGGTCGGTATGGCCGAGTACGCGGACCGGCCGCCGCACCACCTCTCCTTCGGCCAGCGCCGCCGGGTCGCCGTCGCGACGGTCCTGGCGATGGAGCCCGAGATCCTCGTACTCGACGAGCCCTCGTCCAACCTCGATCCGGCGGCGCGGCGTGAACTCGCCGACATCCTGCGGGCGTTGGACGTCACCGTCCTGATGGTCACCCACGACCTGCCGTACGCGCTGGAACTCTGCCCGCGCGCCGTGATCCTCAGCGAGGGCGTCATCGCGGCGGACGGCCCGACCCGTGAACTGCTGGGCGACAGCGCGCTGATGGCCGCGCACCGGCTGGAGCTGCCGTTCGGTTTCGACCCCGCGTCGGTCCCCGCCCGCTGAACCCCGGCGGCCCCCGGCGTCCGTCCGCCGTGCCAACCGTGCACCATGGGGGTATGAGCGGGATCGTAGGCGTCGCTGACGTCCAGGGCACGGTGGCCGCGGGCTTCGAACCCGTCAAGGACGCCTTCGTACGGAACTTCCGGGAACGCGGTGAACGGGGCGCCGCCGTCGCCGTGTACCGCGACGGGCACAAGGTCGTCGACCT
This sequence comes from Streptomyces sp. NPDC104581, assembly GCF_055583685.1. NCBI lineage: Bacteria > Bacillati > Actinomycetota > Actinomycetes > Kitasatosporales > Streptomycetaceae > Streptomyces > Streptomyces sp. NPDC104581. The sequence continues at coordinate 184,179 of NZ_JBVJNN010000008.1, read as the reverse complement.
GTGGGCCGGCACGCGCGACGTCGACGGCGCGGAGCCGTGGGCCGTGGACACCGCGCAGATCGTCCACTCCGCCACGAAGGGCGTCGCCGCCGCCGTACCGCTGCTGCTGCACCAGCGCGGGCGCATCGACCTGGACGCTCCGGTGGGCACGTACTGGCCCGAGTTCAAGGCGGCGGGCAAGGAACGGGTGCTCGTACGGCACCTGTTGTCGCACCGCGCGGGCGTCCCCGTGCTCGACCGGCCGCTCGGCCCCGCCGAGGCGCTCGACGGCGAGTCGGGCGCCCACGCCCTCGCCGCGCAGCGGCCCGTCTGGGAGCCGGGCACCGACCACGGCTACCACGCGTACACCTACGGCTGGCTCGTCGCCGAGCTGGTGAGACGCGTCACGGGCCGCTCGGTCGGCCGGTGGATCGCGGACGAGATCGCCCGCCCGCTCGGCCTGGACTTCTGGATCGGACTGCCCCCCGAAGAGGCGCACCGGGTGGGCCGGATCGGCCGGATCGAGGAGCCCGCCGGTGGCGGTGGCGAGCTGCGGCTGCGGGTGAAGCGCTCGGTCGCCGAGGCGTACAAGGACCCGGAGTCGCTCACCCGGCGGGCGTTCGGCGCGGTCGATCCGCTGCCGGACCTCAACAGCGCCGCCTACCGCGCCGCCGAGATGCCCGCGAGCGGCGGCATCTCCACCGCGCGTGCGCTGGCGCGCTGTTACGCGGCGATGATCGGCCCGGTCGACGGGCCGGGGCGCGGCTACCGGGGCGGCCAACGGCTGTTCGCCCCGGCGACACTGACCCTCGCCCGTACCGAGGAATCCGCCGGCCCCGACCGGGTGCTGGTCGTCGGCACCCGCTTCGGCCTCGGCTTCATGCTGCACGGCGCGGGCGCGCCGCTGCTGGGCCCCGGCTCCTTCGGGCACCCCGGGAGCGGCGGCTCACTCGGCTTCGCCGACCCCGAGTCGGGCATCGCCTTCGGCTACGTCACCAACGGGATGCGGAAGGGAGTGACGGCGGACCCCCGGGCCCAGGCCCTGGTGCGCGCCGTCAGATCGGTCGCATGATCGTCGCATGAGGCGATTCGAGAATCACGGTGTGCTGGTCACCGCGGCCGGGCGCGGCATCGGCGAGGCGATATCCCGGCGGCTGGCCGCCGAGGGCGCTCGGGTGCTGATCACGGACGTGGACGGTGAACGGGCTTCGCGGGCGGCCGAGCCGGTCGACGGGGCGGAGCCGTACGTCTGCGACGTGGGCGACCGCGCGTCGGTCGAGGCGGCCGTGGCATACGCCGTGGAACGCTTCGGCTCGCTCGACGTCCTGGTCAACAACGCTTACGCGTGCACGGTGGACGCGCCGCTCTTCGAGGACGAACCGGACGAGCACTGGGCCCGCGACCTCGATCTCACCCTCACCGGCGCTTTCCGCTGCGCGCGGGCCGCGCTGCCGCACCTGGTGGCCTCGGGGCGCGGCGCGATCGTGAACATCGGCTCGGTCAACGGCGAGCAGGACTTCGGCAACCACGCCTACAGCGCGGCCAAGGCGGGCCTCGCGAGCCTGACCCGCACCCTGGCGGGCCACGCGGCACCGCGCGGGGTCCGCGTCAACCTCGTCGCGCCCGGCACGATCCACACGGAGGGCTGGCGGGGCCGCGAGGCCAACCTGGAACGCGCGGTGCCCCACTACCCGGCGGGCCGGGTGGGGCTGCCGGACGACATCGCGTCGGCGGTGGCGTTCCTGGCGTCCTCGGACGCCGGCTGGATCACCGGTGTGACGCTGCCGGTGGACGGCGGGATCCTGACGTCGAACCTGGGGCTGCGGCGGGCGCTCAGGGGGGAGTAGCGCCCTCGCGGACCGGCGGCCGGGCCCGGCGCGCGCCGGAGCGTCCGGGAAAGCGATGAGTTCCGCCCGCCGGCCGGGGCCCGGTCACGAACCGACCACCGGGCGGCCCCGGCCATTCCCCGGGGTCCGACCGATGCGTTTCGGCCCGTCCGGGCGTCATACCTACGTCACCGACCGAAAGTGACCCCGCGAGTTCTACGCAAGGACGGCACCATCATGGTCACCACCCGCACACTCGACGTCCCCGGCGCGCACCTGCGCTACGAGGTACGGGGCTCCGGCCCCGTACTGGTCGTCACCGGCGCGCCCATGGGCGCCACGCACTTCGCGCCGCTGGCCGACGCGCTCGCCGACGGGTACACCGTCGTCACCCACGACCCCCGCGGCATCTCCGGCAGCACGCTGGACGACCCCGAGCAGGACTCCACCCCCGAACTGCGGGCCGACGACCTCGCGGCGATCCTGGACGACCTCGGGGCCGGGACGGCCGATGTCTTCGGCAGCAGCGGCGGCGCCGTGACCGGCCTCGCGCTGGCCGTACGGCACCCGGCGCGGGTGCGGACCCTCGTCGCGCACGAACCGCCCGTGCTGGGGCTGCTGCCCGACGCGGACGAGCGGCTCGCGGAGACGGACGACATCGTCGGGACGTTCCACCGGGAGGGTCCCGGGCCGGCGTTCGCGAAGTTCATGGCCTTCGCCGGACTGGACACCGGCGCCGAATCCGGCGCCCCGGCCGAGCCGCCCGCCGAGCCCTCCGCCCAGGACATGGCGGACGGGGCGCGCTTCCTCGGCCACGAGCTGCGGGGCACCGCCCGCTACCTGCCCGACATCGAGGCGCTGAAGGCCGGCCCCGCCCGCGTCGTGATCGGCGTCGGCGCGACGTCCGGCCCCCTGGTCACGTACCGCACCTCGGTGGTACTGGCCGACCGCCTCGCCTCGGCCCCGGCCGAATTCCCGGGCGGCCACGGCGGGTTCATGGAGGCACCGGGGGACTTCGCGGAGGTGCTGCGGAAGGTGCTCGTAGGCTGAGGCAGCCGCCCGCACCGGGTGCGTCCGCCGTCGAGAGGGCCCGTACATGTCCACGCCGACCGCGTCCCGGCTTGCCGCGATCCTTCGAACCGCCGGAGTGCGGGCGGGCGTCGACGGATACGAGGCGCTGAGTGGCGGCACGTACAACTCCCTCTACCGGGTCCGGCTGGACGACGGCGGGCGGCTGGTGCTGAAGCTGCCGCCGGAGGACGGGGCGCCGCGGCTGACGTACGAGGGTGAACTGCTCGTCAACGAGGGCGAGTTCTACCGGGCCGCCGGGGGTGTGGCGGTGCCCGTGCCCGAGGTGGTGCGGCTCGCGGCGGACTCGCTGCTGATGACGGAGGTGCCGGGGGACCCGTGGTCCGCCCTGGCGAACGGGACCGGGGACGCGGAGTACGACCGGCTGCGGGGTGAACTCGGCTCGTACGTGGCCCGGTTGCACACCGTCACCGGTACGCGCTTCGGGTATCCGTCCGGGGCCGTTGCCACGGCCGGGAGCTGGCGGGAGGCGTTCACCGCGATGCTGGAGACGGTCCTCGCGGACGCCGGGCGGTTCGGGGCGAGGCTGCCGGTGTCGGGTGAGCGCGTGCGGGAGTTGGTACGCGACGCCGTACCGGCGCTGGACGAGGTCACCGTGCCCGCGCTCGTGCACTTCGATCTGTGGCAGGGCAACATCCTGCTGACGGGTGAGGCGGGGGAGCGGCGGATCGGTGGGCTCGTCGACGGCGAGCGGATGTTCTGGGGCGATCCGCTGGCGGAGTTCGCGTCGCTCAATCTGTTCGGCGAGCCCGAGGACGACCCGGCGCTGCTGGCCGGCTACCGGGCGGGTGGCGGCGCCGCGGACTTCGACCGGTCCGCGCGGCTGCGCATGGCGCTCTACCGCTGCTATCTGTACCTGATCATGCTCGTCGAGGGCGTACCGCGCGGATACCCGCCCGCGCGGACCGCGGTGACCCGCAGGACCGCCGGGACCGCGCTGATCCTCGCCCTCGGGCTGATCTCCACCGCCGCGTAGGAGATCAGCCGCCGGGCGTGGGCATGCCGCCCTGGAGGCGTTCGCGGTCCGATTCCCGTACCTGGATCACGAACAGCGCGATCACGGCCGACACGGCGGCGAACACCGCCGCCACGACGAACGCGTTCGACACACCGTGGGCCAGCACCTCGTCGCTCCACGGTTTCGGCAGCGAACCCGTCTTCTGGAACGTCATCTTCTGCGCCGGGGTCGCGTGCGCCAGGAAGTCCGGTACTTGGCTCTTCGCCTCGTCCCTGCTGGCGGTGCCGAACACCGTCACCAGGATGGACAGTCCCAGCGAACCGCCCACCTGCTGTGTGGCGTTGAAGACGCCGGAGGCCGCGCCTGCCTCGGACTGCTCGACGCCCGAGAGGGCCATCAGGGTCAGCGACACGAACTGGAAGCCCATACCGAGACCGAAGACCAGCACCGGCCCCAGCAGGCTGCCGAGATAGGTGCTGTTGACGTTCGTCAGCGTCAGCCACGAGAGACCCCCGGTGGCCAGGAGCGCGCCGGACACCATGAACGGTTTCGGGCCCCAGCGCGGCAGCAGTTGTGAGGCGAGGCCCGAACCGATGGCGATGATCACACTCACCGGGAGAAAGGCGAGACCGGCCCGGAGCGGGCTGAAGTCGAGGACCTCCTGCACGAACAGCGTCAGGAAGAAGAACATGCCGAACAGCGCCGCGGCCAGGCTCAGCATCATCCCGTAGACACCCGCGCGGTTGCGGTCGCGGAACATCCACAGCGGGGTGATCGGCTGCCGCGAACGCCGCTCGATGACGATGAAGAGAGCCAGGAGCACCACGGCGGCGGCGAAGGACCCGAGGGTCAGTCCGTTGGTCCAGCCCTCCTCGGAGGCCCGGATGAAGCCGTAGACCAGACACACCATCCCCAGCGTCGCGGTGAGCGCGCCGATGACGTCGAAGTGGCCGGGGCGCGGCTCGGACTCCTTGATGAAGCGGGGCGTCAGGGCGATGATCAGCAGCCCGATCGGCGCGTTGACGAAGAAGATCCACCGCCAGTCCAGCCACTCCACCAGGATGCCGCCGGCCAGCAGCCCGATCGCGCTGCCGCCCGCCGAGACCGCCGCGAATACACCGAACGCCCTGTTGCGCGCGGGCCCTTCACGGAACGTGGTGGTGATCAGCGACAGCGACGTGGGGGAGGCGATCGCGCCGCCGACGCCCTGGAGGGCGCGGGCGGCCAGCAGTTGCCACGACTCCTGGGCGAAGCCGCAGAGCAGGGAAGCCAGCGCGAAGAGCGCCACACCGGACATGAAGACCCGGCGCCGTCCCAGGATGTCGCCGAGGCGCCCGCCGAGCAGCAGCAGCCCGCCGAAGGTGAGCGTGTAGGCGTTCACCACCCAGGACAGGTTCTGGGTCGAGAAGTCGAGCGCGCTCTGGATGTGCGGGAGCGCGATGTTCACGATGGTGATGTCCAGAACCACCATCAGCTGGCACGAGGCGATGATGGCCAGTGCGATTCCGTTGCCGCGGTCCCCGTCGGGGGCGGCGGCACTCTTCGTGGTGGTCGGTGGCGGCGTGCCCTGTGAATCAGTCATAGGTGTGGGGTGGTGGAACGGGGTGGAGCGCGCCCTCGGACAGGGAGCGCCGTCGTTCACCGGATTTGACTCTAAGTGGGGCGAACCGGACCCGCGACTCGGCTGCGACCGGGCGCGCCCGCCTCCACCGCCGCGCCCGCCTCCGCCGCCGCGCCCGCCCCGGCTTCGTGGTCGGCGAGGGCGCGGTCCACGAAGGCCGGGGCGGAACCCGTGTAGCCCGCCGGGTCGGTGAGGGCGCGCAGCCGCTCGTCCCCGATCAGCTCCGCGACCGCCGGGTCGGTCTCCGTCAGTGCCTGCGCGAGGGGGATGCCCGCGCCCGCCGCGAGCCGTTCGGCGGCGCCGAGCAGTTCTCCCGCACGGGCCCGCCCGACGGCGGGGGCCAGGGCCGTGGCGAGCCGTTCGGCGGCGAGCACCCCGTGGGTGAGGGCGAGGTTGTCCCGCATCCGGTCGGGGAAGACGCGCAGGCCGTGGACGAGTTCGGCGGCGTCGCGGGCGGCTCCGCCGGTCAGCCGCAACAGCTCGCGCAACGGCTGCCACTCGGCGTGCCAGGGACCGGCCGGGCGTTCGTCCTCGGCGACGAGCGCGCCCAGCAGTACGGAGGCGAGCGCGGGAGCCTGTCGTGCGGCGGCGGCGATCAGGGCGGCCCGCACCGGGTTCCGCCGGTGCGGCCGGGCGCCCGGACCGGCGCCGCGCGCCTCCGCGACCTCGCCGATCTCCGTCCGGGACAGCACGAGTACATCGGCGGCCACCTTGCCGAGCGCGCCCGCGGTGAAGGCGAGGGCCGAGCCGAGATCGGCGACCGGGGTACGGAGGGTGTGCCACGGCAGCGCCGGTTCGGCGAGCATCAGCCGGTCGGCGTACGCGGCGAGCAGACGCACGCCGGTGTCGGCCTCGGGGGTGGTGGCGGGGCTGTCGGAATCCCCGGCGTCCGCGTCGGCGTCGGTGCCGGTGCCGGTGCCGGTGCCGGTGCCTGTGTCGGCGTCCGCGTCCGCGTCGGCGTCGGTGGCGGTTCGTGTGCCGGTTCCTGTGCCTGTCCCGGGGCCGGTGGCCGGTCCGGGCCCGGGCGCGCCGCGGCTCTCCGTCGTGGCCCCGGCCGAGTGGTTGGGGGCCGCGCCCGGCAGATCGTAGATCGGTTCGTCCGGCGCCGGGCCGATCCCCGGGCCGGGCTCGGCGTCCGCGTCCGGGACGGGGCCGGTGGCGGGCGGATAGTCGGGCAGCGGTTCGGGAGGGCTGTCCAGCGTGGTGTCGAGCGGGCCCGTCAGATCGTAGACGGGCTCGCACGACGCGGCGGTGGAGGTCCTGCCCGGCGCCCCGTCCACCGTGATGTCGTCCGGCGCGAAGGCCGCCAACGTACCCGCCTCACCGCCCAGTTGGGCCGGGAGCCGGACGGCGGCCAACCGGGCGCGGGCGGCCCGTACCGAGGAGAGCCAGCCCGCCGCCCGCAGACCGAACGTCGTCGGGGCCGCGTGCTGTGTGAGCGCGCGCCCCACTGCCGGGGTCGTACGGTGCGCCTCGGCCAGAGCGGCGAGCGCCTCCGCCGTACGGTCCAGGTCCGCCAGGATCCCGGGCACCGTACGGGCGGCGACCAGCATCATCGCCGTGTCCACGATGTCCTGGCTGGTCGCGCCCCGGTGCACGTACCGCACCGTGTCCGCGTCCGGCCCCGCCCTCGTGTCCGCGTCGGCCACCGCCGCCGTCAGATCCGCCACCAGAGGGGGCACCGGATCGCCCGCCGAGCGCGCCCGCAGCGCCACGTCCCGTACGTCCAACCCCTCGGCCGTCGCCGCCACCACCGCCGAGACCGCGTCGGCCGCCGCCTCCGGGGCGAGACCGACCGCGGCCTGCGCCTGGACCAGCGCCGCCTCGGCGTCGAGCATCGCCCGGAGGAACGCGGTGTCGCCGGTCGCCGCCTCGGCCTCGGACCCCGCGCGGCCGGGCGAGAGCAGACCGGCGTCGTCGGTGTGCCCGGCCGGCTCGGTGCGGTCGCCTGACCCGGCGCCCTCGGTGTCGGTGTCTGTGCGGTCGTCGGAAGTCTCGTGGGTCAAGGAAGACCGCCTCCTCGGTACGTGCCGGGCACGGGCCCGGCCCTGCTGGTACCAAGGTCTCCCGCCGACCCCCGCCGGGCGAGGCGAGCGGTGCGCCGGCCAGCCGTTCCGGGCGCTGCGGACGGGCGACGGCGATGGATGTTTAACACCCTTTGACAAGGTCTGGGTACGGGACTGATTGAGTGAATGAACCCCGCGCGAGCAGGGCTCGGAACGGCACCGTCAGGAAGTGAGCCGTGATGAGGACCAAGACCGGTCGGGGGCACAGGGTCGGCGAAGGGCAGTGACCGGGGCACGTGGAACGGACGGAACACTCCGTCACATCGCCGTCGTCGGCACCTCGCTCGCCGGTGTACGCGCTGCGGAGGCGCTGCGCCGACTGGGTTTCGAGGACCGGCTGACCCTGGTCGGCCGGGACGCCGACTTTCCGCCGTATGACCGTCCCTCGCCCGCCCAGGCCGTACTGACCGGCGGGTACATGGACGGTTCCCGGCTGCCGGTGGCGCCGGATCTCGACGCCGAACTGATGATGAACACGACGGCCGAAGGGCTCGACCTCGGCGGGACTTCCCCCGGCAGCACGTCCCCGGGTACGTCCGGCATCCCCCGTACGTCCGACGCCCCCGGTGCATCCGATACCGGCGGCCCCGCCGCCCGCGGCGGCACGCTGAGGCTGTCCGCCGGCCGGACGCTGGACTTCGACGGGCTGGTCATCGCGACCGGCGCCGAGGCCCGGCTGCCCGCCGGTCTGGAGAACGGGCACCCGGACGTGTTCGTCCTCCGTACCTTCGAGGACTCCCTGGCACTGCGCGCCGCCCTTCTCAACGCACCACGGGTGGCCGTGATCGGTGCCGGATTCGTCGGCTGCGCGGTCGCCTCGCACTGCCGGTCCCTCGGGCTCGACGTCACCGTCATCGAGGAGGGCTCCGGCCCGCTGGGGCGCGTCCTCGGTACGGCGATGGCGCGGGAACTGGCCGGGCTGCACCGCGACCACGGCACGGTCATGAAGACCGGTGCCTCGGTGGCCGCGCTCCACCCCGACGGGGTCGAGCTGGCCGACGGCAGCCGCGTACCGGCCGATGTGGTGGTCGTCGCGGTGGGCCGTGAGCCGCGCACCGAGTGGCTGCGGGGGAGCGGTCTCGACGCGGAGGGCGGGGTACTGCTGGACGCGACATGCGCGGCGGCGGGCGCCTCGCGTGTCGTCGCGGCCGGTGACGTGGCCCGCTGGTTCAATCCGCTGTTCGGCGCGGTGATGCGGGTCGGGCGGCGCGGCGACACGGTGGAGCAGGCCGCGGCGGCGGCCGACACCCTGCTCGCGGACGGCAGGAACGCGGCGCTCTTCGAATCCGTGCCGTACTTCCGGTCGGAGCAGTACGGGACCACGATCCAGTTCGTCGGGCGCGGGAACGGAGTTCCCCACGTCGTCGGCGGGACGCTCGCCGAGCGCCGGTTCGTCGCCGTCTACACCGACGGGCAGCACATCACCGGGGCGCTGTGTGTGAACAGGCCCTCCCAGCTCATCCGCTTCCGGCGGATGGTGGCGGCGCGTGCGCCCGCGGCACTGGTGCTCACGCCGGAAGGCGGCCAAGTCGGCACGCTCGCGGGGAACTTGACCGCCTGTGAAGAGGCTTCCGCCGCTCCTCAGACCGCGTGACGCGTGAGCATGGCGCGTGACGTGGGTGGTGGTGTGTGGGCGGCGTCCAGGGCGCGGGGCCGGGCGGCAGCGGACGGTGCCGCCCGGCCTGCCGGTGCCGCCCCCGGTCCGCCCGCCCAGCCGGTTACGCCGCGGCCCGGTCGCCCGTCGGCCGCCGGCGGAGCGAGGCGTCGGCGAGCACGGGCGGGCGCCAGGCGCCGTCCGGCTGGTAGATGTTCGTCCCCGGCGGCACGATCTCGTCGATACGGTCCAGTGTCTCGTCGTCCAGGCTGAGCGACGCCCCCTTCAGCAGACCGTCCAACTGCTCCATCGTGCGCGGTCCGGTGATGACCGACGTGACGGCGGGGTGCGCGACGGTGAAGGCCACCGCCAGCTCGGGCAGCGAGCAGCCGATGTCGTGCGCCAGCCCGATGAGTTGCTCCACGATCTCCAGCTTGGTGATGTTCACCGGCAGCGACGGGTCGAACCGCGCCGGGGTGAGCGCCGCGCGGCCCGTGGTCATGTCGATCGCACCGCCCATCCGGTACTTCCCGGTGAGGAAGCCGGAGGCGAGCGGGCTCCAGGTCAGCACACCCATCCCGTACCGCTCGCACACCGGCAGTACGGACGTCTCGACGCCGCGCGCCAGGATCGAGTACGGCGGCTGCTCCGTCCTGAACCGCATGAGCGCCCGGCGCTCGGCCACCACATGCGACTCGACGATCTCCTCGGCGGGGAACGTCGAGCAGCCGAACGCGCGGATCTTGCCCTGCCGTACGAGATCGGTCAGCGCGGAGAGGGTCTCCTCGATGTCGGTCGTGTGGTCCGGGCGGTGGATCTGGTAGAGGTCGATCCAGTCGGTGCCCAGCCGCTTCAGGCTCTCCTCCACCTCCCTGACGATCCAGCGCCGCGAGTTGCCGCCGCGGTTGCGGCCCTCGCCCATCGGGAAGTGCACCTTGGTCGCGAGCACGACGTCGTCGCGGCGGCCCTTGAGGGCTTTGCCGACGATCAGTTCGGACTCACCGGCGGAGTACATGTCCGCCGTGTCGAGGAAGTTGACGCCCTGGTCGAGGGCGGCGTGGATGATTCGTACGGAGTCGTCGTGGTCACTGTTGCCGACGGAGCCGAACATCATGGTCCCGAGGCAGTGGACGCTCACCTCGATTCCGGTGCCGCCGAGAGTGCGGTATCGCATGTCGTGCTCCCTTGCTGGTCAGGGCCCCGCTGGGGGGTACGCGGGCACTCTAGGACTTGGAGTGCGATCGAGGTCAAGACGCGACGGGCCGTCAGGAGGGCCTGCGCCGACAGGTCCCGGGCCGGCACGGTCGTCCCGGTCCCCGCGGCTGCTTCCCCATACTTTGGTCACCCCCGCGGATTCCTTCGGCCGATGCCCGCCCCGGTGCCCGCTTCCTAGCCTCGGCGTATGAAGCCAACCGCCAAGGACCGCGACGCCACCGTACTGGCCCCAGGGCTCTGGATCGTGCCGGCCTTCGCCGCGATCGGAGCCGTCGTCGGCTGGCTGGTCAAACTCCTCGCCAACTGGCTGGTGACCCTGCGCTGGGCCCCGATGAAAGGCCCGGCGGAGCTGCTGAACTCGATTCCCGAGCCCTGGCTCACCGTCCTCGGCGTGACGGCGGGCCTGCTGCTCGGCGTGTTCGTGGCGTTCATCGCGCTGCACGAGGCGCTGACCGTCCGGCTGACCGACACCCATGTGACGCTGACCATCCGCGACGAGTCCCAGGAGCTGCGCGGCGCCGATGTCGGGCCGGTCTTCCTGGACGGCAAGTTCCTCGTTCTCCTCGGCCACCACGCCGAGGAGATGGCCCGCGAGCCCAGTGACCTGAACGCCGGGGAGCTGGCCGCCGCCTTCACCGCCCACGGCTACACCTGGGCCGCCGAGGACCCGTACAAGGACGACTTCCGGCTCTGGGTGCCGGACACCCCGGGGCTCCCGGTCGGCGCGAACGCGCTGATGAGCGCCCGCGCGACGGCGATGCGGAAGACGGGTACGGAGGAGGATGTCAGGGCGCTGCGGGGCGAGTTGAACCGGCTGGGGCTGGCGGTCCGCGACGAGAGGAAACGCCAGTACTGGCGGCTGCCGCGGCGGCCCTCCGCGTAGCGGGCGCCCGCCGGGACCGCCGTACCCGGGGCCGGGTCCGGGCCGGCGCTGGGCCGGTGACGGCATCACCGCCAACGCCGTCCACCCCGGCGCCGTCCTGTCGAACCTGACCCGCCACATGAGCCAGGACGAACTGGACAAGGCCATCGCCTCCGGCTACGCCTTCAAGACGCCCGAGCAGGGCGCGGCCACCTCCGTGCTCGTGGCGACGTGGCCGGGGCTCGAAGGGATCGGCGGGCGGTACTTCGAGGACTGCCAGGAGGCGCGTCTCCACCGGGAGGGCGACTCGGGCGGGGTCGCGGCGCACGCGCTGGGCCCCGTGGCGGCCGAGCGGCTGTGGCAGGTCTCGCTCGACATGCTGGCGTCGGCGCCCCGCGCCCGACCCTCCCCGCCGTCAGGCCCCGGCCTCCTCCAGCAGCCGTACCGTCTCCGGATACGGACCGGTCCGCGCCCATTCGAGCGGTGAGCGCCCGCTGCCGCCGTCCTCGCGCAGCCGCGGATCGGCGCCGTACGCGAGCAGTTCGCGCACGGCCCCCGCGTGCCCCCAGCACGCCGCCCCGCACAGCGGCGTGCCCTCCGTGCCGTCCCCGCTCTCGGTGTCGGGCAGCGCGCCGGCCGCCAGCAGGAGGCGTACGGAGTCGGTGTCCCCGTGTACGGCCGCCGCGTACAGCGGAGTCGACCCCTCGGAGTCCCACGTCTGCGCCGGCGCCCCGCCCCGCAGCAGCGCGGCCACCTCCCCGCCCCTGCCGAGCCTCGCGGCCCGCACGAGCCGCCGCGACAGCTTCTTGCGCCGCCTGCTGTTCATCCCGGTCCCTTCCCCCGCCTCAACTCGTGTGCAGCATCAGCCCGATGCCGATCACCATCAGGCCGGCCGCCGCGACGCGGTGTGTGCCGAAGCGTTCCTTGAAGAACAGCGCACCTATCGCCGCGCCGACGATGATCGACGATTCGCGGAGCGCCGCGACCGGGGCGAGGGGGGCGCGGGTCTGGGCCCAGAGCACCAGGGCGTACGCGCTCACCGACAGTGCCGCGCCGAGGAGTCCGAGGCGGGCGTGGGGGCGGAGTTGGGTGAGGAGCCGGCGCCGGCGTGCGAACAGGGCGTAGAGGGGGATCAGCGAGCCCTGGAGGATCATCAGCCAGCCGATGTAGCCGAGCGGGGTGCCCGACTCGCGGACGCCCACCCCGTCCACGACCGTGTACGCGGCGATCGAGACCCCCGTCGCGACCGCGGCGGTCAGCGCGGGCCACCGCGGCTTCGCCTCCGCGCTCCGCACGCCCCACAGGGCCACGCCCACCAGGCCCGCCGAGGCCACGGCGACGCCGGTCGCCTGCCGGCCGTCCAGGGACTCGCCGACGAAGACCGCCGCCAGGACGGTCACCAGCAGTGGCGCCGTACCGCGGGCGATCGGGTACATCTGGCCGAAGTCGCCGAGACTGAACGACCGCATCAGCAGCGCCTGGTAGCCGACGTGGACGACCGCCGAGACGATCAGGTACGGCCACGCCCCGGCCGCCGGGAACGGGGCGAAGCACACGGCGACCGCGCCGATCAGGGCCCCGCCCCCGGCGATCAGGGTGAAGGCGACCACCTGGTCCCTGATGGTGTGCGCGATCGCGTTCCATACGGCGTGGGTGACGGCGGCCAGGAGGACGGCGGCGGCGACGGCCGGGGTCACCCCACGCGCTCGCGGACGTCGACCAGCGTGCCGCCGGCGTACGCGACCAGGCTCTCGGGGGCCATCGGGAAGACCGTGTGCGGGGTGCCTGCCGCCGCCCACACCATGTCGTGGTCGAGCAGTCCCCGGTCGGCGAGCACCCGGGTGCGGGTGCGGTGGCCGAAGGGCGGTACGCCTCCGATCGCGTAACCGGTCGTCTCCCGTACGAGGTCCGCACGCGCCCGCTTCACCGCCCCGGCGCCCAGCTCCTCCCGTACGCGCTCCACATCGACGCGTGAGGCGCCGTCCATCAGTACGAGGACCGGGACGCCGTCGGCCTCGAAGACCAGCGACTTGACGATCTCGCCGAGCGAGCAGCCGATGGCGGCGGCGGCCTCGGCCGCCGTGCGGGTGGCGTCGGGGAAGGCGCGGACCCGGCCGGTCAGGTCGTCGAGGCCCAGTTCGCGCAGGGCCTCGACGAAACGGGGATGGGCGGCGGGGGCGGCGTCGGGCGCGCGGTCGGGGTGGGTCATGACGGGCACGGTAGCGGCCGGGGAAGCGGCGGTGCGAACGTCTTTCAGCGGCGTTCAGTCACGCGGGTGGGCCCGTCGTACCGGCCGCCCGCAGCCTCTCCGCCAGCGCGCCGCAGCGCTCCGCCAGCTCGGGCGGGTCGAGCACCTCGAAGTCGTGCCCCAGCAGCAGGACATGCATCAGGACGGTGTCGAGACGGGCGCCGCCGCTGAGCACCTCGCAGCGTCCGTCCGCCCGTTCCTCCACGACGGCCGCCGCCCCCGGGATCTGCTCGCGCACCCGGGCCGCCGGCGCGTGGACGAGGAAGCGGGCCCGGTGCGCGTAGACCCGGCTCGCCACGCCCTCCTGCACGTACGCCGCCGCGTCGGGCGCGTTGCGCGGGCGGAAGCGCCAGGTGCGCGGCGACACCCCGGTCATCCGGTCGACGCGGAAGGTGCGCCAGTCGTCGCGGTCGAGGTCGTAGGCGAGGAGGTACCAGCGCCGGTCGGAGGCGACCAGGCGGTACGGCTCGCACCGGCGCCGCCGTGTCCCACCGCCCGAGGGGTAGTCGAAACCGGTCTCGACCTCGTCGCGGCAGGCCCTGGCCAGCGTCATGAGCACGTCCGGGTCGACCGGCGACCGGCCGCCGCCGAAGAACGCCACCGAGCCGGAGAGCGCGCGGACCTCGTGCCGCAGCCGGACGGGCAGCACCTGGTCGAGCTTGGTCAGCGCCCGGAGCGCGGCGTCGCCGGCGCCGGTGACCGCGCCGCCCGCGCCGACGAGCAGCGAGACCGCGGTGGCGATCGCCTCCTCGTCGTCGAGCAGCAGCGGCGGCAACTCCTGCCCCGCGCCCAGTTGGTAGCCGCCGCCGACGCCCTGGCCGGCCCGTACGGGATAGCCGAGCACGCGCAGCCGCTCGACGTCGCGGCGTACGGTGCGCGTCGTGACGCCGAGCCGCCCGGCCAGCTCGGGGCCTGTCCAGACCTGCCGCTGTTGCAGGAGCCCGAGCAGGGTGAGCACCCGCTCGGTCGTGCCCCGCTCCGTCGTACCCGCCCCGTCGTCGCCCGCCGCCGTATCCATGGCGACACCCTGACAGAGAAGGCGGACCGATCCTGTCCGCCATGGGTGGCAGGGTGACCCGTGAACGCGGACGGGACCCACCACGAACGGAGCCATCCCCATGAGCCACCGGATCCAGATCACCTTCGACGCACACGACCCGGGGGCGCTGTCGTCCTTCTGGCGCGACGCGCTCGGCTACGTCCACCCGGCCCCGCCCGGGGTCGACCTGCCCGAGGGCGCCGACGTGCTGGCCGCGTGGGACGATTTCCTGGCGCGGATCGGCGTACCGGAGGACCAGCGCAACGCGCGGTCGGCCGTCGAGGACCCGGACGGCGCGGGCCCGCGGCTGTTCTTCCAGCAGGTACCGGAGGACAAGGTCGCCAAGAACCGCGTCCACCTCGACGTGCGCGCGGCCCCCGGGCTGGAGGGAGAGGCGCGGATGGCCGCGCTGGAGGCGGAGTGCGCCCGGCTGACCGCGCTGGGGGCGACCCGCGTACGCCGCGACGAGCCGGCCCCGCCGCTGAGCGCCGGGTTCATCGTGATGACCGACCCCGAGGGCAACGAGTTCTGTCTGGACTGAGGATGCGGGCGTAAGGCGGGCCGCCGTGTCGGGCGCGTCCTGACGCGACGCCCGGAGACGGTCCGCCCCCGGTCCGTCACCCCGCCGCGAGGACCGCCGCCACCACCGGGCCCGCCGCGTCGCCGCCGTGGCCGCCCGCCTCGACGCTCGCCGCCGCCGCCAGGTCGTCCTGGAAGCCGGTGAACCAGCTGTTCGACGTGGCCTGTCCGTCGACCTCGGCGGAGCCCGTCTTCGCGCCCTTGTCGCCGCCGAGCGCGGACATCGCCTCCTTGCCCGTGCCCCACGAGGCCGTCGCGCGCATCATGTCGCGCAGCTGCTGGCCCACCGCGCCCGGCAACTGACGCTCGGCCACCGCCAGTTGGCGGTCGTCGAGGTCGCGCGGGACGATGATCGGCTGGCGGAACGTGCCGTCCTTCGTGGTGGCCGTGACGGACGCGATGTTCAGCACGTTCATCTGGACCGTGCCCTGACCGATGTACTGCGCCGCGGCGCCGCCCCCCGCGGACTCCGGCACACTGCCGTCCGCCGACGCTATGCCGGTCTGCCAGTTCAGCCCGAGACCGAAGACCTCACGGGCCTCGGCGGGCAGCGCGTGGTCGTCCTTCGTGTCGTCGATCAGCTTGATGAAGGCGGTGTTGCAGGAGCGGGCGAAGCTCTGGGTGAAGGTGCCGCCCTCGATGTCGAACCGGTCCAGGTTGTGGAACGAAGTGCCCTGGTAGAGCACCGTCTCGGGGCACTCGGCCGGCCGGTCCGCGCCGACCAGCCCCTTCTCCAGCAGCAGCGCCGCGGTCACTATCTTCATCGTCGACCCCGGCGCCTGCTTGCCGAGCATCGCCGCGTTGAAGCCGTCCTCACGGTTGTTGGCGACGGCGACGATCTCACCGGTGCTCGGCTTCACGGCGGCGACGGACGCCTCGTCGTACTTCTTCACGGCCTGCTCCGCCGCGCCCTGCACCTTGGCGTCGAGTGTCGTCCTCAGCTCGCCGGCCCTGCCCTTGGAGAGCGTCAGCAGTGTCGTACGGGGGGCGCTGTCCCCTTCGCTCTGGATCCAGGTCTCGACGCCGGACTTCCCGCCCGCCTTCTCCCCGTACTTGTCGCGCAGCTGGTCGAGCACCGGCGCGAGTGACGGGTACTTCTCGGCGGTCAGCTCGGTCCCGTTGCGGTCGACGGCCTTGATCGGCGGCTTGGCGGCCTCGCCGGTGACCAGGCCGGTGTTCTTCGTCAGCTTCGGATGGATGACCGTGGGCGCCCAGTCGACCAGCGGCTTCCCGCTGGTCAGGCCACGGACGACGGTCAGCTCGGAGGCGTACGACAGGGGCTTGCTCAGCCCCTCGAACTTCACGGTCGCCGCCACGGTGAAGGGCACCTTCGCGCCCGTCGCCTTCCCCGGAGTGATCACGGCGTCGGTGATGTGCGCCTGCTCGCCGTACCCGGCGACGGCTTCCTTCGCGGCGGCCGGATTGTTGGTGTACGTGGCGGCGAGCCCGGGGTCCTCGCCCTCGGCCCACGCCGTCAGGAACCGCTCGGCGGCGTCCTTGACCTCTTCCGCGCTCAGCGGCCCCGTACGGACCTCGGCCGACGCCGACCGGGTCTCCGTGCTCCCGTCACCGGCCAGCATGTCGTACGCCCCGTATCCGATACCGCCGGCCACGACGGCGAACACGCCGCCGACGATGGCGACCTTCGCTCCACTGCGCATGGGTGCGGACCCCTCCCCCCAGGAGAGCCCCCGCACGTCCGAACGTGTGCAAGGGGCAATTGTTTCGCACTCTACGGGACGCCGGTGGATGCGGAAGGTCCCGTTATCGGACCGCGATGAGGGCCCACCCCCGGCCCCACCGCCGGCCACACTCCCGGGCCGGACCACCGATACGGCCGCCGGCGCGACCGCCCGAACCGTCTCGGCGCGACCGTTGACACGCCTGATTCCGCGAACGTAGCGTAAGGACTAGTCGTCTAGACTAATTTGAGCCCGCCGGGCCATGACGCGGAGGTGACCATGGAATCGCTGACATCGCATCTGAAAGAAGCTCGCTACGAGCTGGTCGAGATTCCCGAGCCGATGGGCCCGGTCGCCGTGACCGTGGACCGGCGCAAGGTCCTCGACCACGCCTACAGCGAGGACGACTTCGGGTCGTGGTACTTCCAGGACTCCCCGTTCGGCGGCCCCGTGGGACACCCCCTCGTACTCGCCAACGACCTGCTGTTCCTCTTCTACGAGAAGTACGACGGCAACACCGCCCAGGGCCTGCACACACACGAGCACCTGACGTTCCACTCACCGGTACGGGTGGGTGAGACGGTCACGATCGAGGGCGGCTACACGCAGAAGTACGAGCGCCGGGGCCAGGGCTATGTCGTCCTGGAGGCCGAGGCGCGCGGCGCCGACGGGCGGCTGCTGGTGCGCCACACCGGCAGGGAGATCATGCGGACGGTCGCCGGTGAGATCACCGGACAGAACCGCACGGCGGGCGACGTACGGTCACGCACCGTGCTCGGCACGGTGGACAGCACCGTCCCCGCCCTCGACCGCGCCCGCCTCGACGCCCCCGCTCGCGCGGCCCTGCCGCGGCGGACGACGGTCTTCACCCAGGACCAGATGTCGGTGTTCTCCTGGGCCGGGCGCGGTTACGCCAACGTGCACACGGCCCCCGAGAAGGCCGCCGCCTCCGGCCTGGACCGCACGATCGTCCAGGCCCAGCAGCAGACCGGTTTCATCATCGCCAACCTGATCGACGTGTTCGGGAAGGCGTTCTTCACCTCGGGCGAACTCGACCTCCGCTTCGTCTCCCCCGCCTTCGTCGGCGACGAACTCACCGCGGGCGGCGCCGTCGCCGGTGTCACCGGCGACCGGCTCGAACTGGAGGTCTGGGTCGACAAGGCCGACGGCACCCGTACCGCGCTCGGATGGGCGTCCGCCCAGGTGGACACCGACCCGGAGCGCCCCACGCGCCTGGTCTGACCCGCGAATCCCCGCCCCCGCACCCCCGTCCCCACACGTCAGTGAGATCGACAACGGAGTCATCCATGGCGCAATCAGCCACCGCCCCGCCCACCACCGAGCAGGAACGGACCAAGCTCGCCAAACGAGCCGCCGTCGCCAGCCTCGTCGGCACCGCCGTCGAGTGGTACGACTACTTCATCTTCGGCACCGCGTCCGCCCTCGTGTTCGGGGAGCTGTTCTTCCCCAACGAGGACGACCCGATCATCGGCACCCTCTCGGCGTTCGCCGTCTTCGGTGTCGGCTTCTTCGCCCGCCCCGTCGGAGGGGTGGTCTTCGGACACTTCGGTGACAAGTTCGGCCGCAAGGCGGCCCTGGTCACGACGCTGATGCTGATGGGCGTCTCCACCTTCCTCATCGGCCTCCTGCCCACCACCGACCAGATCGGGATATGGGCGCCGATCCTGCTCGTCCTGCTGCGGCTCGTCCAGGGATTCGGCGTGGGCGGCGAGTGGGGAGGCGCCTCACTGGTCGCCGTCGAGTACGCCCCGGCGCACAAACGCGGCGCCTACGGCAGCTTCCCCCAGATCGGCAACGCGGTCGGGCTCGTGCTCTCCACGGGCATCTTCGCGATCGTCTCCACGCTGCCCGACGACGCGCTGATGAGCTGGGGCTGGCGCGTGCCGTTCCTGCTGAGCGCCGTACTGATCGCCGTCGGCCTGTTCATCCGGTTCAAGCTCACCGAGACCCCCACCTTCCAGGCGGCGCAGGAGGAGCTGGAGAGGCAGCCGGCCGAGGAGCAGGCCCGGGAGCGCATGCCGATCACCGACCTGTTCAAGCGGTTCAGGAGGCCCCTGCTCCTGGCCATGGGCATGCGCCTCGGCGAGGCGGTCTTCGGCTACATCATCCTCACCATCGGTCTCACGTTCGCCGAGAACTACACCGACATCCCGCGCACCCATGTCCTCGTCGCGAGCAGCGTCGCCGCCGCGCTCGCCGTCTACACGTACTACTTCTTCGGGAAGCTGTCCGACCGCATCGGCCGGCGCACGGTCTTCATCATCGGCTCCCTCGTGGGCGTGGTCGTCACGTTCCCGTTCTTCTGGGTCCTGGACGCCGACGCGCTGGTGCTGATGTACGTGGCCTACGCCGTGGCGTACGCGATCGGCGTGGGCGCCGTCTACGGCGTCGAACCCGCCTTCTTCGCCGAGCTGTTCAGTACGAAGGTGCGCTACACGGGCCTCTCCCTGGCCGCGCAGATCCCCAGCGTCCTGATCGGACTGTGGCCGCTCGCCTCGACCGCCCTGCTGGCGGCGACCGGCGGAGACCCCTGGCCCATCGCGGCCATCACCGTCGCGGCCCTGCTCATCGGACTGGTGTGCGCGTATCTGGCCCCCGAGACCAACCGCATCGACATGACACGTGTCGGTGACGAGACGGAGAAGGCACGATGACGGAACCGAACCCCCGTCCCTGGCGGGACCTGACCGACCCGCGCCGCGCGGGCGCGACCGACCGGCTCGAAGAGGGGCTCAAGGAGCCGGAGTTCGAGAACCTCGACATTCCCGAGGCGCTCGGCACCGTGCGCGTCGTCGTCGACGACCACAAGATCAAGCGGTACGCCTTCACCCACGACGACCACTCTCCCTGGCATCTGACGGAGAGTCCGTTCGACGGGAGGCGCGTCGGGCACGCGGCGCTGCTGGGCAACGACCTCGTGCAGCTGTTCACCCTCGTCTACGCGGCCAGCCAGGTCGTCGGGTACCACACCGAGGAACAGATGTGGTTCGACAGCCCGGCCGTCCTGGACGAGGTCGTCACCCTCAGCGGCACGTACACCGAGGCGTACCGGCGGCGCGGCGAGGGCTATGTCGTCATGGAGGCCACCGCCACCGGCGAGGACGGGCGGAGCATCGTCCGCCACCGCGGTGTCGAGATCCTCAAGACCGACCCCGGCGCCATCGGCGGACGCGGCTCGGCGGAGCCCGAACGCCGCGTCACCGGCGAGGTGCCGGACGGCGCGCGGACCGTGGGCGCGCTCGGCCCGGACGTACGGCCCGGTGACGTACTCGCCCCGCTGCGCAAGACGGTGACCGCCGAACAGGCCGCGGTCTTCAGCCGGGTGGGCGAGTACGTGCGCAACATCCACAACGACATCGACGTCGCCCGCGCGGGCGGCCTGCGGGTGCCGATCGTGCAGGGACAGCAACAGTTCGGCGTACTGGCCCAGTTGCTCACCCTCCGCGCCGGTCCCACGTTCCTCACCGGCGGCTGGCTGCGGGTCAAGTTCCTCGCTCCGCTGGAGGTGTTCGAGCCGTTCACCTCGACCGGCGTCGTCACCGCCGTCACCCCGGTCGACGACGGGCTCCGCGTCGACCTGGAGGTCTGGGTACGCCGCGACTCCGACAACCGCCTCCTCACCGCCGGCTGGGCGGCCGTGACCGTCCCCGCGCCCTGACCGGGCCCCGGGCCCTCTCCCACCGCTCAACGACCGCACCACCGCACCGACACAGAAAACGGGATCTTCGCAGATGAGCACTTCCAAGACCGGCGGCCAGGTCGTCGTAGACATGCTGACCTCCCTCGGCGTCGAGTACGTCTTCGGCGTCGTGGGCGGCCAGACCCTCGCCATCACCGACGCGATCATCGACACCCCCGGCATCCAGCTCGTCCACACCCGGCACGAGAACGCCGCGGCCGTGATGATGGACGCCTACGGCAGGCTCACCGGCACCCCGGCCGCCTGCATCTCCACCACCGGACCGGGCGCCACCAACCTGCTCACCGGTGTCGGGGGCGCCTACCGCGACTCCAGCCCCGGCTTCGTCCTCACGTGCAACAACAACGGCGAGAACATCCACAAGGACGACGCCCAGAACGCCGACCACGTCGAACTGCTCAAGCCGCTGGTCAAGTACTCCCGGCTGGTGGCGCACAGCTCGTCCATCAAGCAGGCGATGGAGGAGGCGTACGTCAACGCCCTCACCGGCAACCCCGGCCCCGTCCACCTCGACTTCGCCCGCGACACCATCGAGGGGCAGGTCACCGACCCGCCGGCGGTGCCCGACGTCCACCCCAGCCGCGCGTGGGTCACCGAGCGGCCGACCGCCAACCCCGTCGCGCTGGCCAGGGTCGCCGAACGGGTGCTGCGCGCCGAACGGCCCGTCATCTGGCTCGGCAACGGCGGCAACCGCGCGCGGGCGAGCGAGGACGTACTGGCGCTCGCCGACGCGCTCGGCATCCCGGTCGTCACCACCTTCAACGGCATCGGGTCCGTGCCGACCACCCATCCGCTGGTCTTCGGGGCCGTCAGCCGGATGGGCACCACGCTCTCCGGCGAGGTCCTCGGCGACGCCGACCTCGTCATCGCGCTCGGCAACAGCCTCAACGCCGTGTCGACCACCCGCTGGCGGCGCGAACTGCCCGAGGTGATCCAGGTCGACGTCGAGCCGGCCATGATCGGGCGCTACTACTCCGAGATCACCCAGGGTGTCGTCGGCGACCTCGGCGCCTTCGCCCGCGACCTGGTCACCGCGACCGCCGGGCACGCGGCCGGGGCGAAGGCCGGCCGCGCCGAGTGGCTCAGCTCGCTCGACAAGGCGCGCACCGACTGGTGGCGGGGCTCCGAGGTGGCGGACACCGCCGCCGAGGGCCCGCTGTCCCCGGCCGACATCGTCCGCACTCTGCGCGAGGTGTCCCCCGAGGAGACGCTGCTGATCCCGGACGCCGGGAACCCGGGCGTCTGGTCCTTCCTCTGGGAGATCCAGCGGCCGGGCACCTACATCAAGCCCGTCGGCTTCGGGAACATGGGCTTCGCGCTGCCGTCGGCGATCGCGGCGTCTTTGATCGACCCGCGGCGCCCCGTTCTCGCGCTGATCGGCGACGGCTCCCTCGGCATGAGCATGGGCGAGATCGAGACGCTCGCCCGCGTCGGCGGCAACGTCTGCGTCGTGGTGCTCAACGACTCCAGCTACGGCAACATCCGCCAGGAGCAGGAGCTGCACTTCGACGGGCGCACCACGGGCGTCGACTTCGGCACCGTCGACTTCGGCATGGTGGCGCGCGCCATGGGCGTGGACGGCGAGGTCGTCACCGGCCTGGCCGCGCTGCGGCAACGGGTCGCGGACGCGTTCGAGGCCGGTGTGCCGGTGATACTCGACGTACCGATCGACCGTGCTGCCAACGCCTGGACGTTCCCGTCGTTCGTGGCGCCGAAGAAGTAGAAGCAGGGACAGGAGCAGGAAGCAGGTGACAGCGGCAATGTCGAACGCGAATCCGGCACCGGACGGAGCACCGGACGCGGCACCGGACGGGGCGGCGGGTCCCACGCCCCTCGACGGCGTGAAGGTCCTCGACCTCTCGCGCTTCATCGCGGGCCCGCTCTGCGCGCAGATCCTGGCCGACTTCGGAGCCGAGGTGGTCAAGATCGAGCGGCCGGGCGGTGAGGACTCCCGGCACCACGGGCCGTACCACCGTGACGAGAGCGTCTACATGTTCCTCTACCACCGGAACAAGTACGACGCCTCGCTGGACACCCGCCATCCCGAGGCGCTCGGAATCCTGGAGCGGCTGATCGCCTGGGCGGACGTCGTCGTGGAGAACTACCGGCCGGGCACGATCGAGAAGATGGGCATCGGCTACGAGCGGATGAAGGAGATCAACCCCGACATCATCCTGGTGTCGATCTCCGGCTTCGGACAGACCGGTCCGGACTCGCGCCGCGCCCTGTTCGACGCCATCTCGCAGGCGTCGTCGGGGCTGATGGACATGACCGGAGAACCGGACGGCAAGCCGACCCTCAGCGGCACCTACATCGCCGACTACACCACCGGTTACCAGGGCGCGATCGGGGCGCTGCTGGCGATCCTGCACCGCGAACGCACCGGCGAGGGCCAGCTCGTGGACATCGCGTCCTTCGACACGATGTTCTCCGCGCTCGGCATCCGGCTCATGTCCCAGCTCATGCTGGGCCAGGACATGCCCCGCAGCGGCTCACGCGACCTGCTGACGGCGCCGGTCAACGTCTACGAGGCGGCGGACGGACCCATCTACATCCAGGCCGGCACCGCCTCCCTCTTCCCGAAGCTCTGCGCGGTGATAGGGCGGCCGGACCTGGCCGACGACCCGCGCTTCGCCCGTGTCGAGGGCCGGATGACGCACCAGGAGTTCCTGGAGGGCGAGATCGGGGCGTGGGCGGCGGGCCGGACGAGGGAGGTCATCGCGCGGTCCCTGGAAGAGGCGGGCGTGCCCTACGCCAAGGTCGCCTCGGTCGCGGAAGTGGCCGAGTCACCCCAGATCGCCGCCCGTGACATGATCGTTGAATCGGAGCATCCCGAACTCGGTACCATCCGGATGCCCGGTAATCCGATCAAAATGGAGAAGACTCCGCCCATGGTCCGCAAGGCGCCACCTCGGGTCGGCGAGGACAACAGCCACGTCTACGGGGGCATCCTCGGACTGTCCGACCAGGACATGGGCCGGCTGCGCGCCTCGGGAGCCATCTGACCATGGCGCGCGCACCCAGGTATCAGGTGATCTACGACGACCTCGTCTCCCGGATCCGGTCCGGCGCCCTGGCCCCCTCGGCGCGGCTGCCCAGCGAGACGGACCTGGCCAGGCAGTACGGGGTGAGCCGGATGACCGTGCGGCAGGCCCTCGACCTGCTCGACTCGGAGAGGTTCGTCGTACGGCGGCAGGGCAGCGGCACGTTCGTCAGCGGGCACGGCGACCGGGGGCGGCGGCTCAACCGGCTGCGCTCCTTCGCCGAGGAGATCGAGGGCACGGGCGGTGAGCCGTCCACCCGGCTGATCCACTTCGAGACCACGGCCGCGCCCGGCGAAGTGACCGAGATCCTCGGCGGCACGGCGGACGACACGGTCAACCGGCTCACCCGGGTACGTCTCGTCGACGGGTCGCCCGCCGCGCTCCAGGACGCCTGGATCCCCTACTCCGTCGCGCCGTCACTGTGCCGGGAGCCGCTGCTCGACGACTCCCTCTACCGCACCCTGACGACACGCTTCGGGGTCGAACTGCGGCACGCCGACCAGTCCATGACGGCCACTCTGCTGACGGCCGAGCAGGCGGAGCTGCTGGAGACCGAACCCGGCGGGGCCGCGCTGGTGGTGCGCCGCACCACCTACGGATCGCGTGGCGAGATCGTCGAGTTCACCACCAGCTGGACACTGCCCGGATTCCCCTTCCTGCTGAGGATCGACGCCGAATGAGCGCACACGTCGTCGCGGTCGATGTCGGTACCTCGGCCGTGCGGGCCGCCGCGATCGGCGCCGGGGGCCAGGTCCTCGCCCAGCGGCGGATCGCCCGCACGTCGGGACTCGGCGGCGACACCTTCGACGCGGACGAACTGGAGCGGGACGTACGGGCCGCGCTGGCGGGTGTCTCGGACGGACGCGCGCCGGCCGCGCTCGCCATCGCCGCCCACATCGGCACGGTCGCCGTCGATTCCGCACTCCGGCCCCTCGGACGCGGCGGCGGCTGGGCGGACACCCGGGGCGTGGCACGGCTCGCGGCGCTCGGCGACGCGACGGTGCGGCGGCTGCTGCGCGACGCGGGCCGTCCGGCACTGACCGGCGGCGCCCTCGCCCATCTCCTGGGCATGGAGCCCGGACTCGCGTCGCGGGCGCACGCCGTGCTGTCGCCCAAGGACTTCCTCGTCGCCCGGCTCACCGGAAGCCTCACCGCCGACACCATCAGCGCCGCCTACACACTGGCCTCCGACGTACGCCGGCGCGCCTGGAACACCGGCCTGCTCACGGAGGCCGGTCTGGCTCCCGTACCGCTGCCACCGCAGTCGGAGCCGACCTCCGTGGTCGGCGCCCTCACCGGGGCGGCCGGGGCGGCCACCGGCCTGCCCGCCGGACTTCCCGTGATCGCCGGCGGCCCGGACGGATCCGTCGGCATCGGTCTGCTCCTGGGCGGGGCCGGTGACGTGATCGCGGACGTCGCGGGCACCACCGACGTCATCGGGCTGCTGCTCCCGGGCCCCGACGACGTACCCGAGGGCGCCGTGCTCAACCCCTCCGTCCTGCCCGGCCGGTTCGTCGCCGGCGGGGCGACCGGGCTCACCGGCGGCGCCGTCGCCCGGTGGCGCGAACTGGTCGGCACCGTCGCGGACGAGGAACTGGCCGCGGTGCCACCGGGCGCGAACGGGCTCACCGTCCTGCCCGGCATGACGGGCGCGCGCTTCCCGACCTGGCGCTCCGGCACCCGCGGGGCGGTGCTCGGCCAGCGCCCCGACCACGACGCCGCCTGTCTGCTCCGGGCCGCCCAGGAGGCGGCGGCCTTCACGGTGCGCGAGGGGATGGACCGCCTCGATCCCTCGGGCGGTCTGCCGGTCGCGCTGGCCGGCGGCTCGTCGCGCAGCGCCCATGTGGCCCGGCTGCGCGCCGACATCCTCGCCCGGCCGCTCCTGATCTCCCCGGAGCCCGATGTGACCCTGCTCGGCGCCGCCGCGCTCGCGTTCATCGGCTCCGGCCTGGACACCGACCTGGACGCGATCCGCGCCCGCCTGATCGGCACCCCGCGCCGGGTCGACCCCGACGCGGGGCGGGCGGCGCGCTACGAGCGACTGCACACCCGCTGGCTGGAACTGCGCGACGCGACGGACGAACTGCCGACCGCGTCGGGTGCTACCGGTTGACGGCGGACATGCCCGCCTCGTCGTAGCGCTGTCCGGCGGCCTCGGGGACTTCGGCGTCGACGCGGGCGAGATCGTCGGCCGTCAGCTCGACGTCCAGCGCGCCGACGTTCTGTTCGAGGTAGGCGCGGCGCTTGGTGCCCGGAATCGGGACCAGGTCGTCGCCCTGCGCCAGCACCCACGCGAGGGCGAACTGAGCGGGCGTGACGCCCTTCTCGGAGGCGATCTCCTTCACCTTCTCCGCGAGCCGCAGGTTCGCGGTGAGGTTGTCGCCGGTGAAGCGCGGACCGCCGCGCCGGAAGTCGTCCTCGTCGAGCTCCTCCGGGGAGGAGAACCTGCCCGCGAGGAATCCGCGGCCCAGCGGCGAGTACGGCACGAACCCGATGCCCAGCTCACGGCAGACGGGCAGGACCTCGGCCTCCGGGTCCCGGCTCCACAGCGAGTACTCCGTCTGCACCGCCGTGACCGGGTGCACGGCGTGGGCGCGCCGGATCGTCTCCGCGCTCGCCTCGCTCAGGCCGATGTGGCGCACCTTTCCCTCGGCGACCAGACCGGCCATCGCCCCGACCGTCTCCTCGATCGGCACCCGCGGATCGACGCGGTGCTGGTAGTACAGGTCCACGTGGTCGGTGCCCAGCCGCTTCAGGGAACCCTCGATCGAGCTGCGGACGTGCTCCGCCGAACCGTCCTGCCGGCCGACCGTGCCCGGGTCGCCGGGGACGGCGTCGTCCATCCGGTTGTTGAACTTCGTGGCGATCACGTACTCGTCGCGATGCCCCTTCACCGCGCGGCCGACCAGCGACTCGTTGGTGAGCGGCCCGTACATCTGGGCACTGTCCAGGAAGGTCACGCCCAGTTCCCGAGCACGCTGGATCGTCCTGATGCCCTCGGCCTCGTCGGCCGTGCCGTAGAAGGCGGACATCCCCATGCAGCCGAGACCGAGCGGTGAGACCGACAGGTCGCGGAGTGTGCGTGCGCGCTGTTTCATCGTGTGGCCCTTCGACGTGAGTGCGGTGCCGCCCCGGAGGGCGTCCGTGAGGTCCGGGCGGCGCCCGTCGTTCCCCGGCCGCCCCGATCCGGTCCGCGGACCGGCCATCTCTCATGAGACGGCCGCGGTGGCGTTCCGGCATCCCGGCGTTCCGGTGTCCCGGCATCCGTACGGACGCTCCGGACGCCAGAACTTCGAGCGCACGCGAAGTCAAGAACCCTCCCCGCGGGCGCGGCGGACGGTGCGGTGCCGCGAAGCGCGTGGCGCGGGCCGGTCCGGGCATGCTCGGGGTGCTGGGACAGGGTTCATCGGTGCTGCGGGGGAGCGGTGTGTTACGTATCCACTTCACGGGGGAGGACGTCACGCGGACCCGCGTGGCCGCGACGATCGGAGCGGCGGCGGAGACCTACTACAGCCTCGAACTGCTGAGGGGGCCCCGGGACGACACCCGCTTCGGCTCGTGGCGGTCGGCCGTCGCCGGCCGGATGCCGGCGGACACCCGACCGCTGACCTCGCTGCTGCCGTTACGCGGCCCCGGGCTCGACCTGCTGGCCCTGATGGGTGAGGTGCCCTCCCTGGAGCACGCGGTGGACAACCTGCTGCACGTGCCCGTGTCCCAGCTCCGACGCGAGTTCGAAGGCGTCGAATTCCGGCCCGGACACCTGCCGTGGGCCAGGAGGGTGGCCGAGGGGGACCGCGAGGCGCGGCGGGAACTGGCCGACGCCGTGCGAGCCTGCCACCGACTCGCCGTGGAGCCGTACTGGCACACCGGGCGGACCGACCTGGTCGCGCTGTCCTCGCGCTACGCCGGCCTCGTGCTGGAGGGCGGCGTGGATCTTCTGCTGCGCTCCCTGTGCCCACCGCTGGTCCGCTGGCGTCCGCCGGTGCTGGAGGCCCCGTATCCGCGCCGGACCGAGGTGCACCTCCAGGGTCGGGGGCTGATCATCACGCCCACCGTCTTCTCCCCGCGCGCGGTGAGCTTCCTGTGGGATCCGCACGACCCCGCCCAGCCGCCCCGGCTGACCGTGCCGGCCCTCCGCGAGCCGCTGGCCGGTGCCGGTGCCGGTGCCGGTGCCGGTGCCGGGGAGGCCGGGCGGGGGACCTCTCCGGGCCGGAACGTGGAGGCGCTGCTCGGCCGTACGCGGGCCGCGGCGCTGCGGATCACGGCGGAGGGCGCCACGACGACGGAGCTGGCCCGCCGTCTCGACGTCTCGGCCGCGGCCGCCAGTCAGCACGCGACGGTGCTCCGCCACGCCGGCCTCATCAGCACCAGTCGCCGGGGCAGGGCCGTGCTGCACGTCGTCACGCCCCTGGGGCTGGCGCTGCTGAGGGCCGGGAGCGGTCACGGGGCGGCCGACGGGTGAGGCGCGGAGGGGGAGCGGGGCCCGGCCTTTAAGGCAGGGCTTAACGGCTTGTCGCCGACCGGCGGATCTCAGCACAGTACGGGTGGCCGAAGGGCCTCGACGGCCGGGCGTGTTCGTACGGATCCGCCCGGCCGGCCCGTATCGGCGGCACGTCAGTCCACCCCTGTCCGACCGACGAAGGAGAAGAAGACCGTGAGGTCACTCGCCGTCAAGTTCCTGCCGCTCGCCCTGGCAGCCGCGTTCGTGAGCCCGTTCGCGCTGGCCGCCCCCGCGTCGGCGGCCCCCGCCCATTACCCGTGCGGGGGCACCCCGCCCGACCTCGACCCCGCCCAGGGCACCGGAAAGGCCAACGGGGTCAACATGCGGACCGGCTCCAGCACCTCCTGCGCCAGCCGGGGACTGGCACATCTCAGCCACACCATCAACTACCACTGCTACACGGTCGGCCAGGACGGTCTCACGTGGAGCTACGCGCGCAACCTCAGCACCGGTTTCGCGGGGTGGATGCGTGACGATCTGCTGAGGGACAACGGCAGCCGGGTCCCCTGCCCCCAGTAGGGGCAGGCACGCACCGGGCCCCCACCGCGTGACCGGGGAGGCAAGGTTTTCGCGAGATTCCCGCCCACACCCCCGGCGCATCGTGTGAACAGGTCAACGGGCCGGCGCGGTTGGACAAGACCGACCACCGGCGAGCACGCAGTCCACCGCGCGGCCCCACCCAACACACAGGGGGAACCATGTCCTTCCGCAAAGCGGTCCTCGTCACCTTCTCGTCCCTGGCCCTGGCCGGTGCCGGCCTGGTGACCTCGGCCTCCGCCGCCCCGGTCGGGGACACCACGCAGTCCGCGGCGGCCAAGTCGCACGGTTGCGACTCCGGCTACGTGTGCCTCTACCCGGGCGCGGGCTGGAACGGTGACAAGCCCGTCTTCAGTTACTACAACTACGGGTACTACAACCTCTCCAACGTGACCGGGACGTGGCGCATCTACAACAACCAGGACGACAGGGCGACCATGTCGACCTGCCTCGGGTACAACGGCACGCGGTGCGAGGGCAATCTCCAGGCCGGCGACTACATCAACAAGAACATGACCCCGATCAACTCGATCACGCTCCAGCCCTGACCGGGCCGGCCCACGAGGGGCTCCCGGGACCGGACCGGTTCCGGGAGCCCCTCGTGAGGACCGGCCCCGAGTCGTGGAACCCGGTACTCCGCACGGCGCCGTGAAACCGGGCGACGCCCCGTCCATTCCCTGATTCACTGGAACTTCGCGTGCCGGGGGGCACGTGGGGCGGGGGCTCCGTCCTCGGACGGTGTCCCGTGACTTCGGGGGAAGCGGATGCCGGATTTCCTGCTGTTGGGAACGGTCGGGTTGCGGGGGCCGGGCCGCACCGCCGTGGACCCGGGCCCGCCCAGGCAGCGCACGGTGCTGTCGGCCCTGCTGGTGGACGTGGGCCGCTGGGTGCCGGCGGAGACCTTGATCGACCGGGTCTGGGGCGAGGAGGTGCCGGCCCGGGTGCGCGCCTCGCTCTACACGTACGTCTCCCGGATCCGTCGGATCCTGGCGGCCACCGCCGGGCCGCTCCCCGCCGGCGACGGCATCCCGGCCGACGCGCCCCGGCTGCGGCGCGGGCGCGGCGGCTATCTGCTGGACGTCGCACCCGGCCGGGTGGACGTCCACCGGTTCCAGGACCTGGTCGACCGGGCCCGGAGCACGGGCGGGTC
Organism: Streptomyces sp. NPDC104581; assembly: GCF_055583685.1. Lineage (NCBI taxonomy): Bacteria > Bacillati > Actinomycetota > Actinomycetes > Kitasatosporales > Streptomycetaceae > Streptomyces > Streptomyces sp. NPDC104581. The sequence continues at coordinate 154,468 of NZ_JBVJNN010000008.1, read as the reverse complement.
GGACGCCGAACGAGTGGCGCTGCTGACCGAGGCGATCGGGCTGTGGCGGGGGGAACCGCTGGCGGGCGTGCCCGGTGCCTGGGCGGAGCGGACCCGGCGGAGCTGGGAGCAGCGGTACATCGAAGCGGTGCTCGCCTGGGCGGACGCGGAGGCCCGGACGGGAAACGCCACCCCCGTGATCGGACGGCTGACCGGTCTGGTCGCCGAACACCCGCTGGTGGAACCGCTCACGGTGACCCTGATGCGGGCACTGCATGCCACGGGGCGCGCCTCGGAGTCGCTGACCCGCTACGCCGCCCTGCGAGAGCGGCTGGCCGAGGAGCTGGGTACGGATCCGGCCGCCGAGACCCAGCGGGTGTACCAGGCGATCCTGCGCGGCGAATCCGTTCTCCCCGCGACGGCGACCGGTGCCGGTGCCGCGACCGGTGCCGGTGCCGGTGCCGCGACCGGTGCCGGGGCCGCGGCCCACCTGGCGGCCCCGGCCGCCACGGGCGGTGCGGTGCCGGCGCAACTGCCCCTGGAAGCACGGGGATTCACCGGTCGGCAGCGGGAACTGGCCGGGCTGGACGCGGTCCTCGCCCCCGCTGTCGAAGGTCCGGCGGCGGTGTCGGCGGTGTCGGGAACGGCGGGAGTGGGCAAGACGGCGCTGGCGGTCCACTGGGCCCACCGCGTGGCCCACCGGTTCCCGGACGGCCAGTTGCACGTGAATCTGCGGGGCTTCGGTCCTTCGGGTACGGCGGTGACGCCCGACGAGGCGCTGCGGGGTTTCCTCGAAGCGCTCGGCGTGCCGGCCCAGGGCGTCCCGGCGGACCTCCAGGCCCGGGTGGGTCTCTACCGCAGTCTGCTCGCCGGGCGGCGGGTACTGGTGGTGCTGGACAACGCCTGCGACGCGGATCAGGTCCGGCCTCTGCTGCCCGGCTCCCCCGGCTGCCTCGCGGTGATCACCAGCCGCGACCGGCTCACCGGGCTCGTGGCGGCCGAGGGCGCCCACCTCCATGTCCTGGATCTCCTGACCCGGCTCGAAGCCCAGGACCTGCTGGTCAACCGGCTGGGCGAGGACCGGGTGGCCGCCGAACCGGAAGCGGTGGAGGAGATCGTCACCCGGTGTGCCCGGCTTCCACTGGCCCTGGCCATCACCACCGCTCGCGCCGCCGCCCGCCCCGGGTTCCCGCTCAGCGCCGTCGCCGGGGAACTGCGCGCCAGTCAGGGAAGTCTCGACGCCTTCGACGGCGGGGATCTCAGCACCGACGCGCGGGCCGTCTTCTCCTGGTCGTACCGATCACTGTCCGCGCAGTCCGCGCGCCTGTTCCGGCTGCTCGGCCCGCACACCGGGCCCGACATCTCCGGGCCCGCCGCGGCAGCCCTGGCCGGACTCGAAGTCCGGCGCACCGACGGCCTGCTCGCCGAACTCACGCGGGCCCACCTCCTCATGGAGCACGCACCCGGCCGTTACGGTCTGCACGACCTGCTGCGCGTCTACGCCACGGAACGGCTGTCGGCCGAGGAGCCCGCGCAGGAGCGTGAGCACGCCGTCGGGCGGCTGCTGATGTGGTATCTGCACACCACGGACGCCACATGCCCGCACTTCACCCCGGGCCGTCAGCGCTACCCGCTCAACCCCCTGCCCGCCTCGTGCCGGCCCCTCGACTTCGGCTCCTGCGAACAGGCCGTCACCTGGTGCGAGAGCGAACGCTCCAACCTCGTCGCCGCTGTCCACCACGCCGCCGCCACCGGCCGGACGGCCATCGCCTGGCGGCTGGCCGCCAGCCTGTGGGGCTTCTTCTATCTGCGCAGCCATCTGCACGACTGGCTGGACACCGCCCGGTGCGCGTTGAGCGCCGCCCGGCTCTCCCACGACCGCGCGGGCGAGGCGCGGAGCATCAGCGACGTGGCGTGCGCGCTGGCGGAGATGCACCGGTACGAGGAGGCGATCGAGCACTTCCGCGAGGCGATGGCGATCAACCGGACACTCGGCGACACGCACTCCCTGGCCGAGGCGATGACCAACCTGGGCTACGCCTACCGTCACCACGGCCGCCCGGACAGGTCGGTCGAGTACTGCCGCCGGGCACTGGCCCTCTACCGCGTGCACGGCATGGACTGGGGGCGGGAGGGAAACCTCTGGGCCAACCTCGGTGACTCCTACGAGCGGCTGGACCGATTCGACGACGCCGTCGCCTGCCTGCGCAGGGCACTGCCCGTCCTGCGCACCGAGGGCGACCGGTGGGGGGAGGGCTTCGCACTCGACGTTCTCGGCACCGTGTACCGCCGTCTGCGGCAGCACGACGTCGCCGTCGATAACTACCGCCGGGCGATCAGGACCCATGCCGAGATCGGCAACCGGTTCGGCCAGGCCCACACCCTCGGCAATCTCGGCACCGCGTACCTGGAGAACACCGAGGAGGGCAAGGCCCGCGAGTCCTGGCGACAGGCTCTCGACATCCTGGGCGATCTCGACCATCCGGAGGCCGCCGAACTCCGTTCCAAACTGAACGCCATCACCCGCCCCCGCCCGGCGTGAGCGCACGCCCGCCGGCGCGCCGACCGGCTCATCCCCGGTCGGCCGGGTCCCCGTCGTCGAGGTCGCGGTCGAGATCGGTTTCGGTGTCGTCCTCGTCGTCGAGCCCCTCGACCTCGACCGGCCCCGTTCCGTCGAACGTCACGAGGACTCCGTAGGGGTCCGCGAGCCGCAGTCTGCTCTCCGCGAAGCGAATGGCCCAGGTCCGGTCGGCCCACACGATCGCCTCGGGAACCCCCAGCGTCAGCTCCGGGTGGTCCAGCCAGAGCAGTTCCTCCGCCGTGAGTCCGAAGTGGGGTTCCCGCAATCGGGTGCGGCAGTACTCCAGAGCCTGGCCGACGAAGCCGTGGAAGCCGTTCACGACCTCGTGCGCCAGCCGGAGAGTGGCCTCGTCCGGCGCGGCGGCCGGCTGGACGACCAGACTCAGCCCGGCCTCGGCCGCGTCCGCCGGCTCGCGGAAGCAGCCGCTCCAGCAGGCCAGTGACGGGGGGCTCTCCACCCTGCTCAGCACGGTCCCGGCGACACGCACGGTCGCGGGCGGCTCCCCGCCGGCGCCGGGACCGTCGGCGGGAGCCGCACCGGCCGGCGCCCCGGTGCCGTCCACCGCTACACCCATGTGTCGAACCACATCCGGTCCTGCCACTCCCCGATGGGGATCGTCTGGCCCGTGAAGATCGGCCAGAAGTAGATGAAGTTCCAGACGATCAGCAGCACCAGCACTCCCGCCCCCACCGCGCCGATCGTCCGGCGTCTCTCGTCCGAGCCCGCCGGGCCCAGCATCGCGCCGATCATCATCGACACCGCCAGACAGAGGAACGGCACGAAGACCACCGCGTAGAAGAGGAAGATCGTGCGTTCCTGGTAGAAGAACCACGGCACCCAGCCCGCCGCGATCGCGCACGCGACGGCGCCCGCGCGCCAGTCGCGGCGGAAGAGCCAGCGCCACAGGACGTACAGGATCGCGAAGCACGCCGCCCACCAGAGCAGGGGCGTGCCGATCGCCAGGACCTCCTGGGCGCACTTGTCCGCCGGGGCCGCCGTACAGCCCTCCGTGCCGCCCCTGGGGTCCTCGTAGAAGTACGAGACGGGGCGGCCCAGGACGATCCAGCTCCAGGGGTTGGACTGGTAGGTGTGGCCGGAGGTCAGATTGACGTGGAAGCTGTAGACCTCGGTCTCGTAGTGCCACAGGCTGCGCAGCCAGTCCGGCAGCCAGGACCACATCCCGCCCTGGCCCTGGGTGGCGGCCCAGTCCCGGAAGTAGCCCTTGCCGGTGACGATCCAGCCGGTCCACGAGGCCACGTAGGTGCCGATCGCGACCGGGACGGTGGAGACGAAGGCCGGCAGCAGGTCGCGCCTGAGCACGGCCGACCAGGGGTTCACGGCGCCCGCGGTGCGCCGCGCGCCCACGTCCCACAGCACGGTGAGCAGACCGAAAGCGGCCAGGATGTAGAGGCCGTTCCACTTCGTCGCGAAGGCGAGCCCCAGCATCAGACCGGCCGTGAGGCGCCACGGCCGCCAGCCGAGCCGCAGGCCCTCCGCGATGTCCGCGTCCGGCCGCAGCACCCCCTCCGCGTCCACCGGCAGCGCCGCCGCGAACCGCCGTCGCGCCCAGTCCCTGTCGAGCAGCAGACAGCCGAACGCGGCCAGCACGAAGAACATCAGCACCAGGTCGAGCAGCGCCGTGCGGCTCATCACGAAGTGCAGGCCGTCCACCGCGAGCAGCCCGCCCGCCAGACAGCCCAGGAACGTCGAACGGAACAGCCGGCGGCCGATGCGGCACAGCATCAGTACGGAGAGCGTGCCGAGGACGGCCACCATGAAGCGCCAGCCGAACGGGTCGAAGCCGAACATCAGCTCGCCGAGCCCGATGATCCACTTGCCCACCGGCGGGTGCACCACGTACCCGGGGTCGGCCGGCACCGGGACCTGCGAGGGGTCGGCCAGGATCAGCTTGTCGACGTCCTTGGGCCAGCTCGCCTCGTAGCCCTGCTTGACGAGCGCCCACGAGTCCTTCGCGTAGTACGTCTCGTCGAATATCACCGCCTTGGGGCTGCCCAGCTGCCAGAACCGCATCAGCCCCGCGACCAGCGCCACCAGCAGCGGACCGAGCCAGGCGGACCAGCGGGTCAGCCGGTCGGCGAGCAGGGGCCGCACGCCGAGCACGATCCACAGGCGCTCGGACGGCTCCGTGTACGGCGGCACCAGGCGCTCGCGCAGCCCGGTCACCGGTCTCGGCGCATAGCCGAACCGCCGCAGCCGCTGGGGCCATGACGGCGGTCTGTCCTCGGCGTCCCGACCCTGGAGGGCTTCTGGCGCAGTACTGGTCACCGCGCCATCGTAGGGAACGCGACTGTGTGACGTGGGCACACGGTGGCGGACACGGCGTGCGGCCGGGGTGCGGGCGGCGCCGGGGACGGGCCCCGGCGCCGCCCTGCGAGGATGGCGTACGTGACTACTGAGCCCTCCCGGGGAACGGCCCCCGCAGCCCCGACCGGCGTCCTCGTCCTCGCCGGGACCCCCATCGGCGACACCTCCGACGCCCCGCCGCGCCTCGCCTCCGAGCTGGCGACCGCGGACGTCGTCGCCGCCGAGGACACCCGGCGGCTGCGCAGGCTCACCCAGGCGCTCGGGGTGCGGACGACGGGCCGGGTGGTGTCGTACTTCGAGGGCAACGAGAGCGCCCGTACGCCGGAGCTCGTCGAGGCGCTGGCCGGCGGCGCCCGTGTGCTGCTCGTCACCGACGCGGGGATGCCGTCCGTCTCCGACCCCGGCTACCGGCTCGTGGCGGCGGCCGTCGAGCGCGGCGTCAAGGTGACCGCGGTGCCCGGCCCGTCCGCCGTGCTGACCGCGCTGGCACTCTCCGGGCTGCCCGTCGACCGCTTCTGCTTCGAGGGGTTCCTGCCCCGCAGGACGGGAGAGCGGCTGGGCAAGCTGCGTGAGGTCGCCGGCGAGCGCCGCACCCTCGTCTACTTCGAGGCACCGCACCGGCTCGACGACACCCTCACGGCGATGGCCGAGGTCTTCGGCCCCGGGCGCCGGGCCGCCGTCTGCCGCGAGCTGACGAAGACGTACGAGGAGGTCAAGCGCGGCCCCCTCGGTGAACTCGCCGAATGGGCGGCCGAAGGCGTACGGGGCGAGATCACCGTCGTCGTGGAGGGGGCCCCGGAGAGCGAGCCCGTGACGGACCCCGGGGAACTGGTGCGCAGGGTACGGGTGCGGGAGGAGGCGGGGGAGCGGCGCAAAGAGGCCATCGCCGCGGTCGCCGCGGAGGCGGGGGTGCCCAAACGCGACGTGTTCGATGCCGTCGTGGCGGCAAAGAATGCGGCCGCGACAAGCCCCCGTGAGGGTAAAGGACTATCTTGAAAGGCAAAGCGCAGACCGCGTGCCGAGCCCTTTCGGCATGAGGAGGCCAAGAGCCTGCCATTAATTCGACAGCGCTGATGCGCTCCCGCCCGAATGGGCGTCCACTGGATCGAGTGGAGAGGAGCCGGCATGAGTGAGACAACGGGCAACGCCGTCGCCCACGAGGCATACGCGTTCTGCTGCATGCGGTGCGGTCACGGCTGGGAGCAGGCATACGACATAGAGCACCACACGGACGCCTCGGGTCATCAATACGTCGTCTACAAGGCGGACGGACTGCGGGTGCCTTCGCCGCTGTCGAGTCCCACCTGTCTCAACTGCGGACACCATGTCGTGCGCATCATGCGCTCGGGACAGGTGTCCTCGGTGCACGCGTACTCCCTGATGAACCAGCAGCGCAACGCCGTCAAGGCGCCCAGAACGCCGAGGGAGCCCAAGGCGCGCAGGACCCGGAAGCCGGCGCGCGAGCCCGAGTCCGGGCCCGGCAAGCCGGTGCCGGTGACGGACGAGGCGGGCGGGGCCGCCGTCGGCGCGGTGGCCGAGGGGGCACGGGCGAAGGCCGACCACCACTGGCACCTCTCCGATCTTCTGCACCCCTTCCACCGCAAGTAGGCGTCCGCACCTGGGGTCCGCCCCGCGGGCGCGGTCCTCGTACGATCGGGACCATGAGCCCCAAGAGCGCCAACAGCACGAGAGGCGCCGCCCGCGCCGAGGAAGCGCCGCCGGCCCCGGAACCGCTCCGGGTGCCGGTCGCGGATTCGCACACCCACCTGGACATGCAGAGCGGCACCGTCGAGGACGCGCTCGCCAAGGCGGCCTCCGTAGGAGTGCCGGTCGTCGTCCAGGTGGGTTGCGACGTGAAGGGGTCCCGCTGGGCGGCCGACACCGCCGCCGCGCACGAGTCCGTGCACGCGGCGGTCGCGCTGCATCCCAACGAGGCGCCGCGCATCGTCCACGGGGACCCCGACGGCTGGTCGCGCCAGGGCGCGCGCGAGGCGGGCGGGGACGCCGCCCTCGACGACGCGCTCGCCGAGATCGACCGGCTGGCCGCTCTTCCCCAGGTGAAGGCCGTCGGCGAGACGGGGCTCGACTTCTTCCGAACGGGGCCGGAGGGCATGGCCGCGCAGGAACGCTCGTTCCGCGCGCACATCGAGATCGCCAAACGGCACGGAAAGGCACTCGTCATCCACGACCGCGACGCGCACGGTGACGTGTTGCGCGTTCTCGCCGACGAGGGCGCTCCGGAACGGACCGTTTTCCACTGCTATTCGGGCGACGCGGAAATGGCCGAAATCTGCGCCGCTGCGGGCTACTTCATGTCCTTCGCGGGAAATGTGACGTTCAAGAACGCGCGTCCGCTGCGCGAGGCGCTGGCGGTCGCCCCGCCCGAACTCGTTCTTGTCGAGACGGACGCGCCATTTCTGACGCCTGTTCCGTACCGTGGACGGCCCAATGCGCCCTATCTGATTCCGGTCACGGTGCGCGCGATGGCCGAGGTGCGCGGAATCGGTGAGGACGAGATGGCGGCGGCGATTTCGGCCAACACGGCACGCGCTTTCGGGTACTGACGCGGCCGGTCCCGTTCGCTCCCGCCCGGCGGCGCGCTCCGGCGCGCTCGGTGCGTCCCGGTGTCTCTGGGTGTCTCCCGGTGTCTCCCGGCGGGTACGACGGGGACTCGAATAGTCACCCCTGGTAGTCGTGCTGCTTTGGAGAGTGACCGCCGCTCCGCTAGTGTCCGCCGGGCATCGGGGGCCCGGACCGACTTGTGGAGCGTCGAGCGTCGTGACCAATGCGCAGAGCAGTCAGCGTGCCGGACGGCACGAGCACGAGCACGGCCAGGGCCACGGCCAGGGGCAGGTTCAAGGGCAGGGGAAGGGGACGGGGACGGGGTACGGGCCCGGCCGGGCCTCCCGCCGCCGTCTCGTCCCGCAGGCCCTCGTCGTCGCCTTCCTGGCCGGCGGCACGTCGGCGTTCGTCGCCAACGACAAGGAGGTCGAACTCCGCGTCGACGGCGCCCCGCGCACGCTCCACACCTTCGCCGACGACGTGGACGAACTCCTCGCCGACGAGGGCGTGAAGATCGGCCCGCACGATCTCGTCGCCCCCGGCCGCGGTGCCGAACTCGCCAACGGCGACGCGGTGGTGGTCCGCCACGGCCGCCCCGTCATGCTCACCGTCGACGGCCGGCGCCGGCAGATCTGGACGACCGCCGACACGGTCGACGGCGCGCTGCGTCAGCTCGGCGTACGCGCGCAGGGCGCGTTCCTCTCCGTCTCGCGCTCCTCCGCGATCCCCCGCGGCGGTCTGGCCCTGGACGTCCTGACGGAGCGCACCGTGACGTTCATGGCCGACGGGCGCGAGCACACCGTCCGTACGACCGCCGCGACCGTACGCGACGCCCTGGCCGGCGCCGGGATCACCCTGCACGGCGAGGACACCACCTCGGCGCGCCCCGACAGCTTCCCGCGCGACGGTCAGACCATCACCGTGATGCGTATCACCACCGACGAGATCGTGCGCGAGGAGGCGATCCCGTACGACGTCGAACGCACCCCGGACGCCTCGATCCTCACCGGCACCCGGATCGTCACCGTCCGGGGCGAACCGGGGACGCGCCGCCTCACCTACGCGGTGCGCGCCGTCAACGGCGTCGAGGGGAAGCCGCGCAGAGTCGCCGAGAAGATCGTCCGCGCGCCCGTCACCGAGCGGGTCAGGTTCGGTACGAAGCGGCGCCCGTCCTCCGTCGCGGGCGCCGACGGCCTCGACTGGGCCGCCCTCGCCGCCTGCGAGTCGGGCGGGCGGCCGGACGCGGTCGACCCCTCGGGGACGTACGGCGGGCTCTACCAGTTCGACTCCGGCACCTGGCGCTCCCTCGGCGGCAGCGGACGCCCGCAGGACGCGTCGGCCGGTGAGCAGACGTACCGGGCGAAGAAGCTCTATGTGCGAAGGGGGGCGAGTCCGTGGCCGCACTGCGGCCGTAGGCTGCACGGGTGAGCACCACAGAGCCCCCCGACGCCTCGGGCGTCCCTGACGCCCCCGATGTCTCCGACGCCCTCCTCGGCCCCGCGGACATCCGCGAGCTGGCCGCCGCCCTGGGTGTGCGCCCCACGAAGCAGCGCGGCCAGAACTTCGTCATCGACGCCAACACCGTGCGCCGGATCGTCCGCACCGCGGACGTACGGCCCGACGACGTGGTGGTGGAGGTGGGCCCCGGGCTCGGCTCGCTGACACTGGCGCTGCTGGAGGCGGCCGGTCATGTGACGGCCGTCGAGATCGACGACGTCCTCGCCGCCGCCCTGCCGCGCACCATCGAGGCCCGGACGCCTGCCCGCGCCGGAGACTTCTCCCTCGTCCACTCGGACGCGATGCAGGTGCGCGAGCTGCCGGGCCCGGCACCCACGGCGCTGGTGGCGAACCTTCCGTACAACGTCGCCGTGCCCGTCCTGCTCCACATGCTGGAGCACTTCCCGACGATCGAACGCACCCTGATCATGGTCCAGGCGGAGGTCGCGGACCGGCTCGCGGCGACGCCGGGCAACAAGGTGTACGGCGTGCCGTCGGTGAAGGCGAACTGGTACGCGCGGGTCAAGCGCGCCGGTGCCATCGGCCGTAACGTGTTCTGGCCCGCGCCGAACGTCGACTCCGGGCTCGTCTCGCTCGTCAGGCGCGCCGAACCGCTCACGACGACCGCGTCGCGGACCGAGGTCTTCGCGGTCGTGGACGCGGCCTTCGCACAGCGCCGCAAGACGCTGCGGGCGGCGCTCGCGGGCTGGGCCGGATCGGCGCCGGCGGCGGAGGCGGCGCTGGTCGCGGCGGGGATCTCGCCGCGGGCACGCGGCGAGTCGCTGACGGTGGAGGAGTTCGCACGGATCGCGGAGTCGAAGGGGGCGGGGGCGTGAACGGCGCCGAAGTGACAGGGGCGGCCATGCGGGGCGCGGACGTGGGGGGGACGGGCGTGGAGGGCACGGACGTGAGCGGTGCGGGGGCGGCTGCCGGGGTGCGAGCCGGGAACGGGAAGGCGGTGACCGTACGCGTACCGGCCAAGGTCAACGTCCAGCTCGCGGTGGGCGCCGCGCGCCCCGACGGCTTCCACGACCTCGCCAACGTCTTCCTCGCGGTCGGTCTCCATGACGAGATCACGGTGACCCCGGCCGACGAACTGCGCGTCACCTGCGCCGGCCCGGACGCCCACCAGGTCCCGCTGGACACCACGAACCTCGCGGCGCGTGCGGCGATCGCGCTCGCCGAATGCCACGGGATCGAGCCGCGCGTCCATATCCACATCGACAAGGACATCCCCGTCGCGGGCGGCATGGCGGGCGGCAGCGCGGACGGCGCCGGAGCACTGCTCGCCTGTGACGCGCTCTGGTCGCTGGGCTCGTCCGAGGCCGAACTGCTCGCCATCTGCGCCGAGTTGGGCAGCGATGTGCCGTTCAGCCTGCTGGGCGGGGCGGCGCTCGGCGTCGGGCGCGGGGAGCGGCTGACGCGCCTGGACGTCGGCGGCACGTTCCACTGGGTGTTCGCGGTCGCCGACGGCGGGCTGTCGACCCCGGCGGTGTACGCGGAGTTCGACCGCCTCACCGCGGGCGCCGACGTCCCGCCCCCCGCCGCCGACCCCGCCCTGCTCGCGGCCCTGAGCACGGGCGACGCGACGGCCCTGGCCGCCACCCTGACCAACGACCTCCAGCCGGCCGCCCTCTCTCTGCGCCCGTCCCTCGCGACGACCCTCGCCACGGGCACGGCGGCGGGCGCGCTGGCGGCCCTGGTCTCGGGCTCGGGCCCGACGACCGCGTTCCTGACGAAGGACGAGGAGTCGGCGCGGACGGTGGCCGAGGCCCTGCTGTCGTCGGGCGACTGCCGTACGGCACGGCTGACCTCGTCACCGGCCGCCGGGGCGCGGGTGGTGTCCTGATGGCCGGTTCGGACTCCGGCACCGCCGCCGGCACCGCCATCGCCACCGAGCCGCTGATCGCGCTGCTCCGGGAGATCGCGGAGGGCTCCGGCGGGCTCGTGCAGCTCCGCCCCGGCCTCTCCGACGCCCGGATGGACGCGTGGGCCGCGCCGGTGCCGGAAGAGATCCGCGTACTGCTGCGCGCAGTTGGCGGCATCCGGATCGCCTTCGGCCGCCGGAAGGACGACGGCGCCTTCCTCTTCTCGGAGATCGACTTCGACGCCTCGCTCAACGAAGGCACCCACCCCATGGGCGGGGACGGCAGCTGGTACGTGGAGCAGGCCGGCGGCCCCGGCACCCACCGCTTCGTCCGTCTCGACTCGGGCGGCGGCTTCACCTATGTGGACGTCGACCGTGAAACCGGTGCCTGGGGGCCGGTGTTCATCTTCTGGGACGACAACGACACGACGCGGCTGGACAGTTCACCGCACGCCTGGCTGCACCGCACGGCCGGCTGCCTGCGCGAAGCCCTGGCGGACGCCGGGGGAGACCCGCACGCGTTCGACTCCGCCTTCACGGAGACCTGGACGGAGCCCCACCGGAGCGCGCCCAGGGTTCCCACGATCCCCGCCGTCGAGGCACGGACGAGCCCGGACCCGGTCATCCGGTCCGCGGCCGCCGCGCTCCCCGACGACGGGGCTCTGGCCGACCTTCGCGAGATGGACGGCGGAGCGGCCGTGATCTTCGACTTCCCGGAGCTGTGCCGCTTCGGCCGGGCACACGCCGGAACGGTACTCACGGCGGTCCCTGCGAGCCCGGACGACGACTCCTGAGCCGTCCCCGACCTCCCCCCCCCCGCACCTCGCTCACTCGCCGCCGCGCCAGGGACGCAGATCGGGGCCGGGGTGCCCGGCGGGGGTGGGGCCGACGCGCAGTTCGGTGGGATCGACTCGCGGTACGGCGGTCAACGCGGACTCCTGGTGGTTCCGTGTGGACCCGGCGGATGTCACGCCGGCTGGTTCGCCGGGGCCGCCCGGCAGGTGGTTCGTCGTCAGTCGCCGGGCGGGCTCGGCAGGTCCGCCCGTTCGCAGCATCCCCGCAGCCTCTCCACCGCCTCACGCGCCGCCGCGCCGATCGCCGTGTCGAGGTCCGGGCGGCGGGTGGAGAGGGAGGCGGCGCGGGTGAAGACGGCGACCGCGTGGCGCGCGCCGTCGGGGTGGGTGACGACGCCGATCTCGTTGCGTACGCCCGGCAGCGTGCCGCTCTTCGCCGCCACCGTCGTGAAGCGGTCGAACGCGGCGCCCAGCCGGGCGCCGTTCACCTGCTGCGCCATGAGGTCGCGGACGCCCGCGCAGGCTGCCGCCGCCCCCGCCCGGTCGTTCCACACCAGGCTCAGCAGCCGGGTCATCTCACGCGGAGTCGCGCTCGTCGTACGCGCCGGGTCCAGGGCGCGCAGCCGGTGGACCTCCTCGGCGGGCAGCGCGGCGAACGCCGACGCGAACGTGTCCGCGTCGGCCGCCCCCAGGTCCTCCAGCATCGTCTCCAGCACCTCGCGCGGGGCGCCCGTCACCTGCGCCCGCTCCAGGCCGAGTTGACGGGCCAGGGCCTGTACCGTGTCGAGGCCGACGCGGCGGAAGAGAAGATCGGCGGCGGTGTTGTCGCTCACGGACATCGTCATGAGCGCGAGATCGCGCAGGCTCAGCTCCACGTCGTCGTGGAAGCCGGCCGTTCCCGTACCGCCGAGCCGGTTCGCCGCGCGTACGACGGCCCGTTCGGCCGGATCGAGCTGCCCGGCGGCGGCCTGCCGGAAGAACTCCAGCACCAGCAGCACCTTGACGACGGAGGCCAGCACCACGGGCTCGTCCTCCGCGTGGCCGGCCGCGCGCCCGCAGTCGACGCAGCGGGCGTGCAACCACAGCCGGGCGCCGAGGAGTTCGAACCTGGGGGGGAGCGCGTCGATGTGTGTGATGTCCGTTCCGTTCACGACCGCTCGTCCCATGACCGCTCGTACACCGCGTTCCAGGGCCGGGGAGCGGGCCCGGCACCCGGTCCGGACGAAGCCAGGGCGCCGCCCTCGTGCCCGCGCAGAATCCCGGTCGCCGCCCGTACCAGCGGACCCACCGCCGGGTGCGGAGCCCGCGCCGGCCAGGCGAAGACCAGCCGCCACAGCGGCGCGCGGAGCGCCAGCGGACGCCAGACAACCCGTGGTTCCTTCCGCGCGATCGCCGGATGGCTGAAGGCGACCCCGTGCCCGGCGATGACCAGACCGAGCATCACCTCGGGGCTGCGCGCCGCCGACACCCGCACCGGATGGAAGCCCTCGTCACGGCAGGCCGCGAGCGTCGCGTCGTACAGCGCGGGCGCCGCCTCGCGCGGATGCGTGACCAGTGCCCGGCCCGCCAGCTCTGCGAGTGTGATGTCACCGCCGGAGGCCGGCTCTCCGGCGAGCGGCGGGACGCGCGGCAGCACCACCCCCAGCGGAGGTTCGATCACGGGGCCGCTGTCCAGACCGGCGGCCGGATCGAGCGGATGGTGGACGAGCCCCGCGTCCAGACCGTGCCCGGCCAGCAGCTCCAGCTGCTCGGCCGTGGTGAACTCCCGCAGCTCCAGGCGGACTTCGGGCGCCAGCGCGGCGAACTCGGTCAGTACGGCCCCCAGTACGCTGCCCGGCAGCTCCGGCGGCACCCCCACCCGCAGCGTGCCGTACTCGCCGCGCCCCGCCCTGCCCACCCGCTCCCGCATCCGCGCCACACCGGCGAGCAGCTCACGGGCCTCGTCGAGGAGGACCGCGCCGGCCGGGGTCAGCCGCACCTGCCGGCGTGAGCGGTCGAAGAGTTCCGCGCCCAGCTCCCGCTCCAGTTCGCGGATGCGCTGGCTCAGCGGCGGCTGCGCCATGCCGAGGCGTTCGGCCGCCCGGCCGAAGTGCAGTTCCTCGCCCACCACGGTGAAGTGACGCAGCTGTCGCAACAGGTCCACGCTGCGACGATATCGGGCTCGATATGAGTCGCGGGAGGTCAGGGTCTTGGACCGGGCCGCCGTGCGCGTGCTGTGATCCCGTCCTGTTCGCCACACCGGCCGCTCCCTCCGGGGGAGCCGGCCGTACGACGAAGGGCACTGACGCGCGATGAACAAGGGCAGGACCGAGAGCAAGCGATCGAACCTCATGACCCGGCGGGGGCTGCTGGGCGCCTCGGCGGCGGTCGGTGCCGGGGTGGCCGCGACGGCCGCCGGCAGCGCGAGCGCCGGCCCGTCGGCGCGCCCCTCCGCCGACCGGGCGGCGCCGCCCGGTGATCTGCGGCTGCGCTGGCTCGGCAACAACGGCTGGGAGATCCGGATCGGCGCCGGTGACACGGCCGCCACCGTCCTGATCGACCCCTGGCTCACCCGCTTCTGGACCGGCACCTACTCCGAGGCCGGCGCGGCCCCGGAGACGCCGATCGAGGTCGACACCGGGGTGATCGACAGGTACGGGCTGCGCGCCGACCAGATCCTGGTCACGCACGGGCACTACGACCACATGACCGACGTCCCGCACCTCGCGGGGACCACCGGCGCCACGGTCTTCGGCACCGAGAGCCATGTGAACACCATGCGCGCGATGGGCGCCCCGGAGAAGCAGCTGTCGGTGGTGTCGGGCGGCGAGCGCCTTCAGTACAAGGGCTACTCCGTGCAGGTCGTACGGTCGCTGCACTCCATGGGCGGCGAGCACCCCCGCGTCGCGTTCGCCGGCACCCGGCCTGGGCAGGTGCCGAAGCCCCCGGAGACGATCGCGGACCTGGTCGAGGGTGGCAGCCTGTCGTACGTGATCAGCGTCAACGGCTTCGACATCGTCAACTTCGGGTCGTCCAACTTCAGCGAGCACGACCTCGAAGGGATACGCGCGGATCTCGTGATGATCCAGCCGGGCGGGGCCAACGTGCCCGGCTACGTACCCCGGCTGCTCGAACTGCTGGGGCACCCCGCCTACGTCGTACCGACGCACTGGGACGACTTCGACGAGCCGCTGGACGAGCCCGCGGTGGACTGGGGCGGGCTCGGCGCGCTGCGCGACGCCGTGCGCGAGGCGAGCCCGAAGGCGCGGTTCGTGAAATTGGACCACCTGGAGACGCTGAGTCTCTGACGGCGCGGACGGTCATGTCCGGGGGCCGGTTGTCAGACCCCCGCGTTAGATTCCGGGCATGACTCGATTCGTACTGGTGGCAGGCGCGTGGCTCGGTTCATGGGCGTGGGACGAGGTGGTGCCCGAGCTGCGCGCCGCCGGGCACGAGGCGCACGCGCTGACGCTGTCCGGCCTCGCCGAGCGGGCACAGGAGAAGCGGGACGGGGAGCCGGAAGGACCCGTCGGGCTGGAGACCCACGTCCGGGACATCGTGGGGACGGTCGAGCGGCTGGACCTGCGCGATGTCGTGCTGGTCGGCCACAGCTACTCGGGCATTCCGGCCGGCCTGGCCGCCGAGCGCATCGGCGACCGGCTGTCCCGTGTGGTGTTCGTCGACTCGAACGTGCCGGTGGACGGCGAGTCGTTCGTCTCCGGCTGGCCGGACGGCCGGGCGGCGGTGGAGGCGGCGATCGCCGCGAGCGGCGGCTTCTGGCCGCCGCCGACCGCGGCCGAGTGCGCGGGCCAGGGCCTGACGGACGAGCGGATCACCCACTTCGTCGCCGGTGCCACTCCGCACCCGGGCGCCACCCTGACCGACCGGGCCGGGCTGGAACGACCACTGGCCGGGCTCCCGGCGACGTACATCAAATGCCTGCTGGACTGGCCCGAGCCGAGCCCCGAGGTCACCGAACTGCTCAGCAGCCCGCACTGGCGCCTGGTGGAGATGAACACGGGCCACTGGCCGATGTTCTCGCAGCCGCACGAGCTGTCCCGGATCCTGCTCGACCTCTGACTCCGGTGCTCCGCAAGGGACTTGAGTGTCAGTCCGCTGAAGTAGTCTTCCCGCCACCGCACACCGACTCGGAGGACCGAGAGAATTGACCGGCCTGTCTGCTTTCCCGCTGCCCTTTCACTCCTCCCGTTCCATATCGTTCGCGACACCGCGGACGCTGCGGGAACTGGAGATGATGCGGTGCAGCTCTCACATCCGGGCCAAGGCGCGGTGGTTCGACAAGATGAACGATGCCGGGATCGCCGCCAGATGGTCGCGGGAAGCGGCCGGCCAGGGCCTCACGGAAGCGCAGGTCCGTTACGTGCTCGCCGAACTCCGGCACTACGCCGGGCTGCGGGACGGACGAACCGGTGTCGAGGTCTCCGCCGTCGACGGGGTGTGGCAGTCGGACACCCTGGTCGACGACGGCCTCCGGTCCCGGCTGCGCGAGGCGGTCCGGGTGCTGGAAGAGGTCCCCGAAGCGGCGCGGGACTGGCACCCCGGCTCGGACGGGCAGGTGCTGGATCTGGTTCATCCCTCACTGTTCTGCCTGGTGAGAGAGGCATCCGGGGATCACGAGCGGGCCTGGCGGAATCCGACGGACCGGTACTCGAAGCACGAGTTCTCCGAGAAGTTCCAGTGGCTGCCCACGGACGTCGACGTGAGCGACGACGGTGCCGTCGCCTTCCGTTCGTACGTCAACAACGTCCACCCCGAGACCCACCGTGAACTGGCCGCCGTCCTGCCGGAGCTGTTCGCGCGCATGCGCCCGCTGCTGGAGAACGTGCTCACCGATCTGCGCCGCCCACGGCCCCCGCGGATCGAGGCGGACCCCTACGGGTGGTACGACTCGAAGCCGCGGCATCCGGACAAGTCCTCCTACGACGACGACGCGGTCTACCTGGAAGCCGTCCGCGCGTGGGAGGTGGCCACGGACGACTGGTGGGAGAACCGCCGTCCGGTCGTCCCGGACGCCCCGGTCTTCACCCCGCCCGAGCCACTGGGCGACTCCGACCGGGTCGACCTGCGCGGCCGGCGCCTCCAGGTCATCGTCAAGCTCGCCACCATTCATCTCACGCCGGAGAAGCCCGAGTACGCCGGCGGTTCCTGGCACGTCGAAGGGATGATGAACGAGCGGATCGTCTCGACCGGTATCTACTACTGGGACAGCGAGAACATCACCGAGAGCACGCTGAGCTTCCGCGCGGCACTCGACGACCCGGAGTACGAACAGAACGACGACAACGGTCTGCGCGACGTCTACGGCCTGGAGGACGAGGACGCGCTGAACCAGACGCTGGGATCGGCCACGACCCCGGCCGGCCGCTGCCTGGCGTTCCCGAACATCCTCCAGCACCGCGTCGGTTCGTTCCGCCTCGCGGACCCCACCCGCCCGGGGCATCGCAAGATCCTCGCGTTCTTCCTGGTCGACCCGTCGGAGACGATCGTCTCGACCTCCGACGTGCCGCCGCAGCAGCCCTGGTCCGACACCTCGACCATGACGCTCGAACAGGCCCAGGAGTACCGCGAACAGCTCATGCGGGAACGCAAGTTCTTCGTCGACGAGCACAACGAGCAGCTCTACGAACGGGAATTCTCCCTCTGCGAACACTGAGCACTGAGGCGGGGCGGTGGGCGGCACGTCCGTCCGCCGCCCCGGCCGGGCTCAGCCGTTCCCGGCCCTCCGGGCCGTCTCCTCCACCCGGTCCCGGTAGGCCGACCACCAGGCCCGGTCGCCGGGAGGCATGTTGTCGTTGCCCTTCCGCATCCCCACCGTCCCGTCGACGAGTTCGCGCACGATGTCGGCGTGCCCCGCGTGCCGGGTGGTGTCGGCGATCACATGGACCAGGATGCGGTGCAGCGTGACCTCGTTCCGGTCCTCGGGCCACCACGCGACCCGGCCGGTCGCGTCGAGCGGCAGAGCGGCGACCGTGGCCCCGGTGTGTTCCCACGCCCGCCGGTACAGCCCCACGATCTCGTCGCGCGACTCCTCGGCGGTGGCCCACATGTCCGCGTTGGCCTCGGCGTCGTCCGTGTGCCAGACGGGCACCCGCCCCGCGTCGAAGAACGGCCGTCCGAACGTCTCGCCGAAGTAGCCGATCTCCACCGAGGCGACATGCTTGATCAGCCCCAGCAGATTGGTCCCGGTGGGTGTCAGGGGGCGGCGGGCGTCGTACTCCGAGAGGCCGTCGAGCTTCCACAGCAGGGCGTCACGGGCGGACTGGAGGTACTGGAGAAGGTCCGCCTTCAGCGGTTCTGCCGTCGCGTTGGGTTCGATCATGCCGGGCAGTCTCCCACCCGGCACCGACAACCCGGCCGGGCCGGCCGGGTTGGTTCAGGTGGGAGGGCCGAACCGGCTACCGCGGTGCGGTGCGGTGCGGTGCGGTGTGGTCCGGGTCCGGCCCTGCTCATGTGGTTCCGCCGGGCGGGTCAGACCAGGTGGTCGAACTCGCCGGCCTTCACCCCGAGGAGGAAGGCGCGCAGCTTGTCCCGGTCGGTGGTGACGACCGTGTCCGGCGCGTCGCTCTCCCGGAGGAGGATCCGGCCGTCCACGTGGGCCAGTTCGACGCACTTGATCTCGGCGTCGGAGCCCGAGAACGAGGACTTCTGCCAGGTGATGGGGCTGGTCATGACGGTGGCTCGCTTTCTGTGAGTGTTGTGGTGCGCCGGTTGCGTTCAGCGCGGTACGAGGGGGAGCCGGCGCGCCGCGGGGGTGTGGAACGCGTAGTACGGGTGCACCGTCCACTCCAGCCAGGCGCTGGGGTGGCTGAGTGAGAACCCGCACGGTTCGCCCCGGTGCAGGGCGGCGACGGCTCCCACACAGCCGCCGCCCTCGGCCCAACCGAGGGCGCGTTGGCGCTCTTCGGGTGAGAGCGTGGCGACGAGGGCGCGGACGGAATGCCGGATCTGGCGGATTGCCTCGGCGGGGGTGCGGGCGGAGTGGCGCTCGATCTTGTCGATCTCCGAGCCCGCAGCGGTGAGCGAACGGTACGCGACGTGCTCCCACCAGTAGCGGATTTCGGTCTCCGGGCATGGCGAGGCTGCGGGCTGGTGCATGGGTGGGCCTTCCGGCGGATGGCGCGATCACCCCTGCCCAGCCGCCGGCATGAGGAGCGGGCGGGCAGGGGCGACCCTTGCGGCGTCACCCCTGAGCACGGCCTTGCCGAGGTGGCCGTGTCCAGGCGACGCGCAGTGACCGTAGCGTCACGCGCGGCCTGGTGGCAAGTGTGCACCGGAGCATGTTTTTCAGTCTGATGCCGAAAGCCCCTCCGTCGCATGGACGGAGGGGCTTCAACCGCAGGTCGAGCCGGGTCAGTTGGCGAAGTGGTCGAACTCGCCGGCCTTGACGCCGGCGATGAACGCCGCGAACTTGTCCCGGCTGGTGGTGGTAACTACGTTCGGGTCGTCACTCTCGCGAAGGAGGATGGCGCCGTTGTGCTCGGCGATCTCGACGCATTGCTCACCTCCGCCGCCCGAGAATGACGACTTCTGCCACGTGATCTCTGGGCTCATGCCTATGCGTCTCACAATTCTCGAGCGATGTGATGGATGAAACTGCGCGACTCGTCGGGCTCAAGGGAAGCCCGCTCGGCAGAGTCGAGCAGCATCCGATATCTGTTGAGATCGGCGGCGGCGTCCGTGAAGCGGCCACCGAAGGGGGCGTCGATGTGAACGGTATCGAGTTGGGCGACCGGCCCGCCTGCGTACAGCACGGTCTGGCTCATCTCGATGAAGTCTTCGCTGGTGAACGGAATCACCCGCAGTGTCACTCCCGGGCGTTCGGACGCCTCAAGGAGATGTTCGAGCTGTTCGCGCGCGATCGCCCGGCCGCCGACCCGCATGCGAAGCGCGGCTTCATGAATGAGGGTCTCGAAGGCCGGGGGCTTGTCGCGATCGAAGATCGTCTGGCGTCTCATGCGGTGCTCGACCCGGGCCTGCAACTCGTCATCGGGTAGTTTCGGCAGAACGCCGGCGAACAGCGTCCGCGCGTAAGGCTCCGTCTGCAAGACGCCCGGGACGGTGGTCGGTTGCAGGCATGCCAAGTGAATCGCATGGTGCTCGAGTTCGGCGATGTCCAGAAAGCCGGGCGTCAGGATGCCCCGGTACTCGTCCCACCAGTACTGGCCGCGATGCTCTCGGGCGATGTCGCACAGGGCCTCGATCAGAGGTGTGTCGTCGCAAGCGTAAAACGCGGCCAGCTTGCGAATGCGTTCTTCGCTGACCCCGATCCGACCCGCCTCCATGTGGCTGATCTTGGCCTGATCGGTCGAAATGAGACCGGCGGCCTCGCGGGCGGTCCTTCCCGCACGGTCGCGAAGCTTCCGCAACTCCCCACCAAGGCGGGCCTGTCGTGCGGTCGGGTTGTCCCTCGGTGGCATGTCACCTTCTCCTGTCCGTTGCGCATTCTCGCGCGGATCGCTGTCACCGGTCCACTTGCTCCAGCACCAGTGGCCAACTTGCCTAGTGGCATATATGCCCCCTATGGTATCCGGAGCATCGCGTCGCACGTCAGTAAGACCGAAGTGCAGCCGTTTCGGCGGCCATTGCCACGCATGGCGAGCTGCGCGCACCCGGCCCGGCACAGGGAGACCCCGACATGCCACCCGTGACCCCCACCCCCACCCCCCACCACGGCGGCGAAAGCTACCGGCTGACCGTGCCCAGCGCCGACCACGCGCCGCGCCTCGCGCGGGAGTTCGTCGCCTCGCTGCTCGATGTCAGCGGGTACGCCCCCCTCGTGGACGACGCCCGGCTCTGCGTCAGCGAGTTGGTCACCAACGCCCATCGGCACACCCGGACCCGGCAGATCCGGGTCGAGGCCGTTGTCAACCGGAGGCAGGCGACCGTGTACGTCCGTGACGACAACCCCTGGGTCCTGCCCGTGCCGGGCGGGGAGTCGCAGGCCGGGGTCGTACAGGAGGGCGGGCAGGGGCTCCGGCTCGTCGAGAGCCTTGCCCGCGCCTGGGGGCTCACCATCTACGGCGGTTGCTCGCCCACGTACAAGGCCGTCTGGTTCACCCTCGCCCGCCGGTGCGCCGCGTGACGCGCCTCGCGTGGGACTTCGTCCTCGCCGCCGGCGGCCTCGGCGCCCTCGCCGCCGGGCTGGTGTGTGCCGGGCGAGGATCCGGCACCGCGAGGCGGACCGCGTGTGACCGGACTCGGAGGAGTGGGCGTACGCCGTACGTCGCTTCGGCCGGACGCGGACGGCGGCTCCGGCGCGCATCTCGTCGGCGTCGCCGAAGATACGACGCGGCCGGGCCCGGTGCCGGACGTCGCACCGGGCCCGGAACCGTTCCGGTTACGCGGGGTCGATACGCGACACGCTGCCGCCGATGGCGAGTACGTACAGCTCGCCGTCGCCGTCCTGCACGAAGGAGATGACCTCGCCGTTGGTGACGCCGAGGTCGCTCTGGCCGGTCACCTTGCCGTTCTTCAGCTTCAGGGTGCGGACCGTGCCGTCGCAGTAGTCGCTGTAGAGGTACTGGCCTCTGAGGGCCGGGATCGCGTCGCCGCGGTAGACGTAGCCGCCGGTGACCGCGCAGCCGAGTCCGGTGCGGTCGTACTCGAAGACCGGCCGCGTGTGGTTCGCCGGCTCGGTGCCGCCCCGGAAGGGGTGGGTGCCCTC
This sequence comes from Streptomyces sp. NPDC104581, assembly GCF_055583685.1. Lineage (NCBI taxonomy): Bacteria > Bacillati > Actinomycetota > Actinomycetes > Kitasatosporales > Streptomycetaceae > Streptomyces > Streptomyces sp. NPDC104581. The sequence continues at coordinate 133,199 of NZ_JBVJNN010000008.1, read as the reverse complement.
CATGGAGGCCCAGCCGTAGTTCTCGCCGCCCCTGCTCCTGGCCGGGGCCCAGTCGATCTCCTCCCAGTCGCTCTGGCCGACGTCGGCGATCAGCAGGTCGCCCGTGCCGGCGTCGAAGGAGAAGCGCCAGGGGTTGCGGAGCCCGTACGCCCAGATCTCGTCCTTCGCGTTCGGGTCGTTCACGAACGGGTTGTTCCGCGGGATCGTGTAGGGCTTGCCGCTGTGCCTGCCGCCCGCCGGGTCGATCCGCAGGATCTTGCCGAGCAGGGTGTCGAGCTTCTGCCCGTTGCCGTGCGGGTCGCCGCCCGCGCCGCCGTCGCCGAGCGCGATGTAGAGGTAGCCGTCGGGGCCGAACTTGATGTCGCCGCCGTTGTGGTTCTCGTACGGCTGCGTCTGGGTGAAGACGGTGCGCCGGGTCTGCGGCTGGAGCTTGCCGTTGCGCAGGGCGATCTCGTCGATGGTGCTGGTGCCTTCGAGGTCCGTGTAGGAGATGTAGAAGTGCGCGAGACGCTTGTCGAACGCGACGCCGAGCAGGCCGCGTTCGCCGTCGGTGGTGGTCTCGGCGGAGATGTCGAGGACGGGCCTGCTGAGCCCGTTCTCCGTCAGGACCCGTACGGTGCCCGCGCGTTCGGCGATCCAGACCGTGCCGCGGGGGCCGGCGGCGCCCGCGATGGGGTTCTGGGCCTTGGCCACTTCCGTGAGCTTCACGTCGGCCGCCGGCCGCGGCCCGCGCGGCTCGTCGGCGGAGGCCGTGGTCAGTGCGAGGGAGGCGAGGAGGGAGATGGTGCCGATGATCGCCGAGCTTCTGGTGCGAAATTTCACCGTGACTCCTTGGGGGTGTCCTGTCGATCGGGGAAACCGTGTCGGTCGGGCCGGATCGGCGAGCGGGGCTGGTGAGTTCGATCGCGAGGTGGCGGAGGGAGTGGGACCGGTCGTACCGGCCGATGACGCGGGGGTACCTCCCGTGCCACCGGGAGCTACGGGGGAGGGTGTGCGCGCCCCGCCACATGAGCGGGCAGGGGCGGTCGAACGGGGGCCCGGTTGATCGAGTGCTGCCGGGCACGCATGAGAATACAGAGACACGGGTGGTTGGCCTAGACCAATGCTCCGTCCTGTTCGCCTCTGTCCGAATTACCGGCGCCGGGCCCCGCCTGCCGCGGGGGGCGGACCGCCCCCGCACCCCACCCCTCGCTCCGACTACCCTGGGACGTCGATCCAGCCGTCCGTACAGGAGTGAAATGGCCGTCAATCTGGTCAATGTCGAGGCAGTCACCAAGGTGTACGGCACCCGGGCGCTGCTCGACGGGGTCTCCCTCGGGGTGTCCGAAGGGGACCGGATCGGTGTCGTCGGGCGGAACGGGGACGGGAAGACCACCCTCATCCGGATGCTCGCCAAGCTGGAGGAGGCCGACACCGGGCGGGTCACGCACAGCGGCGGGCTCAGGCTCGGCGTGCTCACGCAGCACGACTCGCTCGACCCCGCCGCCACCGTGCGGCACGAGGTGATCGGGGACCTCGCCGATCACGAGTGGGCCGGGAACGCCAAGATCCGGGACGTCCTCACCGGGCTGTTCGGCGGGCTCGACATGGCCGGGTTCCCGCAGGGGCTCGACACGGTCATCGGGCCGCTGTCCGGTGGCGAGCGGCGCCGTATCGCGCTCGCCAAGCTGCTCATCGCCGAGCAGGACGTGATCGTCCTCGACGAGCCCACCAACCACCTCGACGTCGAGGGCATCTCCTGGCTCGCCCGGCATCTGCGCGAGCGCCGTTCCGCGCTCGTCGTCGTGACCCACGACCGGTGGTTCCTGGACCAGGTCTGTACGCGGATGTGGGACGTCCAGCGCGGTGCGGTGCACGAGTACGAGGGCGGCTACTCCGACTACGTCTTCGCCCGCGCCGAGCGCGAGCGCATCGCCGCCACCGAGGAGTCCAAGCGGCAGAACCTGGTGCGCAAGGAGCTGGCGTGGCTGCGGCGCGGCCCGCCGGCCCGTACCTCGAAGCCGCGCTACCGCATCGAGGCTGCCAACGAGCTGATCGCGGACGTGCCGCCGCCCCGCGACAACTCGGCGCTGATGAAGTTCGCCAACGCCCGGCTCGGCAAGACCGTCTTCGACTTGGAGGACGTGACCGTCCAGGCCGGGCCCAAGGTGCTGCTCAGGCATCTGACGTGGCAGCTCGGCCCCGGCGACCGGGTCGGCCTCGTCGGCGTCAACGGCGCGGGCAAGACCTCGCTGCTGCGCGCGCTCGCGGACGCGGCCCGTACCCAGGGGGACGTCCAGCCCGAGGCCGGGAAGGTGATCGTCGGGCGGACCGTCAAGCTGGCGTACCTCTCGCAGGAGGTCGGTGAACTGCGGCCCACCCTGCGGGTGCTGGAAGCCGTTCAGCAGGTGCGCGACCGGGTCGATCTCGGCAAGGGGCGGGAGATGACCGCCGGGCAGCTCTGCGAGCAGTTCGGCTTCGGCAAGGACAAGCAGTGGACGCCCGTCGGCGATCTCTCCGGCGGCGAGCGGCGCCGGCTCCAGATCCTGCGGCTGCTGATGGACGAGCCCAACGTGCTGTTCCTCGACGAGCCGACGAACGACCTCGACATCGAGACGCTCACCCAGCTCGAAGACCTCCTCGACGGCTGGCCGGGCTCGATGGTCGTCATCAGCCACGACCGGTTCTTCATCGAGCGCACGACGGACAAGGTGTACGCGCTCCTCGGCGACGCCGCCCTGCGCCATCTCCCGCGCGGTATCGACGAGTACCTGGAACGGCGCCGCAAAGCAGTGGAGTCGGCGCCCGCCGCGGCGCGCTCCGGTGCCGGGTCCGGGGCGCCGGCCACGACGGCCGCTCCCGCCGCGTCCGCGAAGGACAACCGCGCCGCGAAGAAGGAACTCCAGCGGATCGAGCGGCAGCTCGACAAGATGTCCACGCGCGAGAGCGCCCTTCACGGACAGATCGCCGAAAGCGCAACAGACTTCGACAAGGTGGCCGAACTCGACAGCGAGTTGCGTGAACTCACCGCGCAGCGCGATGAGTTGGAGATGCGCTGGCTGGAGCTCGCCGAGGACGCGTAGAGGTCCCGCACAGGCCTCGTAACAACCGCATCACGGGCCGGTTCTCCCTTGGGAACAGGGGAGGACCGGCCCGTCCCGTACAAGGGTGCGAGTGATACAAAGAAGGCCCGCTCGACTGACGTGACACTGCGGATTCCCAAGCCCGGATCGCTCCGTTCCGCCGGCACGGCCGACTTTCGACAGCCGGCCCTCCCGCCGCCGGAACAGCGGGGGAGACCGACCGGACGAAGGACCGTACGACAAGGGGGAAGCGCTGATGACCCAGCCGCCCAGCCAGCCACCGCCGCCGGGCCAGCAGCCGGGCCAGCAGCCGGGATACGGATATCCGCAGGGGCCGCCGCAGGCGCAGCCCGGCTACGGCTATCCGCAGACGCCGCCCGTCCCCGGCCAGCCGCCGGCCCAGCCCGGACCGTACAACCAGCCCGGCCCGTACGGCTCGCAGTCGGGCCAGCCCGGTCCGTACGGCCAGCCCGGCCCCTACAACCAGCCGGGACCGTACGGCCAGCAGGCCAACCCGTACGGCGGTGGCGGCGGTTACCCGCCCCAGCAGTACCCCGGCGCGCCCACCCCGCCCCCCGGCGGGAACGGCGGCGGCAACTTCTTCAAGAAGAAGCCCGGCGTCGTGATCGCCGCGGCGGTCGCGGGTCTGCTCGTCATCGGCGGCGGCACCTGGTTCCTCGTCAGCGGTGACGACGACGGCGGCAAGAGCAAGGTCAGCAAGAAGGACGACGACACCAAGCCCGATGGCAAGGGCTCCGACGACGAGCCCGACACCGGTGACGGCACCGGCGGCGGACGCGAGGCGCAGGACGACCTCAACGCCGGCCGCAAGGACGGCGAGTCGAAGATCCTGTGGCTCCAGAAGAACGACGTCGACCTGCCGAAGAACGGCGCCGACGTGTACGGCCCGTGGTTCGCCGGCGACATCGTCGTCAAGGCCATGTACAAGAAGGTCGTCGGGTACGGCGCCGCGGACGGCAAGCAGAAGTGGAGCCTCACCCTGCCCGCCGAGATGTGCGCGGCGCCCACGGTGGCCACGGCCGACGGCAAGATCGTCCTCGGGATCAAGGACGGTGTCTCGGAGAAGTCCGACTGCGCCGTACTCCAGCAGGTCGACCTCAAGACCGGCAAGGGCGGCTGGAAGCAGACGCTCAAGCAGCAGGGCAACTTCGACTTCCTCTCCGACATCACCCTCGCCATCAACGGCGACACCGTCACCGCCGCACGCACCGGGCACGCCAACGCCTTCCGGATGAGCGACGGCAAGGTGCTCTTCGACGAGGTGGCCGGCGAGTGCCAGCCCGACGCGATCTCCAGCGGCCCCAGGATGATCGCCGCCGAGTCGTGCCCCGGCGGCGCCGTGGGCAAGCAGCAGAACCAGGTCCAGGAGCTCGACCCGGTCACCGGCAAGGCCAAGTGGACCTACAAGCTCAAGACCAACTGGGAACTCGACAAGGTCTATTCGAGTGATCCGATCGTCCTGTCGCTGACGGAGCCCGACAAGAAGTCCTGGGCCATCGTCGCGCTCAACGACAACGGCACCGTGCGCTCCCAGATCGACGGCGGCAAGGACAAGTTCCAGCCCAAGTGCGGCGGCGGCTTCATCGTCTTCGGCGCCAACCTGGACGGCTGCACCGGTGTCGCCGCCGACGCGAGCACGTTCTACATGGCGACGCAGCCCAGCGAGACCGGCTCGTCCGGCACCAACGAGGTCATCGCCTTCAGCCTCGACACCGGCAAGGCCAAGTGGCGCGCCAAGGCCCCGGCCGAGCGCGTCATGACGCCGCTGCGGATGGAGGGCGCGAACGTGCTCCTCTACTTCGAGCCGTCGTACGACAAGGGCGGCGCCGTCGCGACCCTGGCGCCCACCGGCGGCGCCCCGAAGGTGCTGCTCAAGAACCCGCAGTCCACCGCCCAGATCGAGAGCTCGTTCTACGACAGCCAACTGGACTACGTGGGCGGGCGGTTCTACGTGACCAGCGGCCGGGTCAGCGCCAGTGACGACAAGGCCGAGATGGAGACGAAGACCATGATGGCCTTCGGCAAGTGACACACTCCGTGTCTCTCCGACTCCGCTCCGTACGCATACTCACCCCTTTCGAGGTAAGCACGCCATGACCCAGCCACCCCAGCCGCCCAACGAGCCCCCGCAGGGAGGGTTCGGCAAGCCGCAGGAGCCGCCGGCCGGGGGCTTCGGCGCACCGACCGAGCCGCCCCCCGGCGGATTCGGCGCGCCGACGCCGCCGCCCGAGCAGCCCGGCTACGGCTATCCGCAGACGGCCCCGGGCCAGCAGCCGGCCCAGCAGCCCGGTCAGCCGCAGTACGGCTACCCGCAGCAGGGCGGCCAGTACCCGCAGCAGCCGCCGACGCAGCCCATGGGTCAGCCGCAGTACGGCTACCCCCAGCAGGGGCAGTCCCCGTACGGCTACCCGCAGCAGCCGGGCCAGCCGTACAACCAGCCGGGTCCGGGCGGACCCGGCGCCCCCGGCGGGCCGGGTGCCCCCGGCGGCAAGAAGGTCAGCACACAGGCGCAGATCATCATCGCCGCGGTCGTCGCCGTCGTCCTGATCGTCGGCGGTGGCGTGTACTTCGCCTCCAGCGGCGACGACAAGGACGACCAGGCCAAGACGTCCGACACCAAGGGCGGTGACAAGGAGGGCGGGAACGAGAAGTCCCTCGGCGGCGGTACGGAGAAGCCCCCGGCGAACAACAAGTCGAAGGTCGCCTTCCAGCTTCCGCAGCCCAAGGTCGGCGACATCACCGACGTGTCCGGCTCGTGGCTCACCGACAAGGCGTACGTCAAGACCGGTGTGAACCAGATCGTCGGCTACGAGGCGGACACGGGCAAGCAGCTCTGGACCATCCCGCTGCCCGGCCAGGTCTGCGCGGCCTCGCGCCACGCCACCGAGGACAACAAGACCGCCGTCGTCTTCGCCGCGAGCAAGCCGACCGCCAAGGAGAAGTACGTCTCCTGCACCGAGGTCGGCGCGATCGACCTCGACAAGGGCGCGCTGCTGTGGACCGAGTCGGTCACGGGCGGCAACTCCGGTGACGACAAGGCCGCCTTCCGGGAGGTCACCCTCAGCGGCAAGACCGTCGCGGTCGGCGGCACCGACGGCGGCGCCGCCTTCGACCTCACCACCGGCGACAACCTGTGGAAGCCCGACGTCAACGCCGAGGGCTGCTACGACATGGGCTACGGCGGCGGCCCCGCCCTCGTCGCGGCCCGCAAGTGCGGCTCGTACGACGACCCGACGGTGACGATCGAGACCGTCAAGCCGACCGACGGCACGCCGATCTCCAAGTTCAAGATGCCCGCGGGCGTCGAGTACGTCTCCGTCGTCTCCACCAAGCCACTGGTCGTCGCGGCCGACGTGGGCGACACCGCCGGTGACGGCAGCGGCATCTCGGACTTCTTCTCCATCGACGAGAAGACCGGCAAGCTGCGCGCCAAGATCCCCGTGGACGCGGACAAGTACGCGGGCCGGTGCGGTTCCACCGAGGTCGAGCAGTGCACCAAGCTCGCCGTCGGAAACGACAGGATCTACGTGCCGACCGAGGAGCACGAGGGCACCGGCGACGAGTACGGCCAGACCAACGAGATCGTCTCCTTCGACCTCGCGACCGGCAAGGCCACGACCGACCGGGCCGACGCGGGCGAGCGCTACGCGATGTACCCGCTGCGCATGGACGGGTCGAACATCATCGCGTACAAGTGGCCCCCGTACGACAAGGGCGGACAGATCGTCTCCATCGACGGCGGCACCTTCAAGGAGACGGTTCTCATGGAGAACCCGTCCGAGGAGTCCGTCCGTGAGGCGGAGACCAGCTTCTCGCTCGACGGCGCGGAGATCCGCTTCGGCGGCGGCCGGATGTACACCTCGGAGACGCTGATCAGCAAGCCGAGCGAGTACAGCAAGGACCGCAAGGAGTACCTCGTGGTGGCGTTCACCACGAACTGACGGGGCGAGCCGCCGAGTTCACCGGGTGCGCCCCGTGGACCAGATGTCCCCGATCGCCGGACGGGCCGCGACCGCGGCCCGTCCGGCGGGCGCGTTCGTGCCTGAACGTGGCGGACTTGACAAGTGGGAGGCTTTTTACCCGTGTGGGGGCGCGGGGTCCCGGCCGAACGTGTGGGTTG
>NZ_JBVJNN010000008.1:0-125986 GCF_055583685.1 Streptomyces sp. NPDC104581 | reverse complement strand
CAAACAGAGCGGGCGCAGGCGACCGAGTGACCGCCCCCCCCCCCCCCCCCCCCGCCCCCCCCCCCCCCCACCCCCACCCCCCCCCCCCCCCCCCCCCCCCGCTCGCGTTCGCGCCTGAACGCGGCGAATTCGACAAGTGGGCGTCTTCTTACCCGTATGGGGGCGCGCGGTCCCGGCCGAGCGTGTAGCTTGCCGGGTCAGGAGGGCCGGGGGGCCCTTGTGCCTGGGGGGATGGGACTGCTCGATGGGCATACGGCTCATGGTGATTGACGACCACCGACTGCTCGCCGAGGCGCTCGCCTCGGCCCTGAAACTGCGCGGGCACCGGGTGCTCGCCGCCGCCGCGCCCACGGCCGGCGCCGCCGAACTGGTCGTGAGCCGGGCGCCCGAGGTGTGCCTGATGGGGACGGCGGCACCGGCCGGCCCCGGTGCCTTCGACCCGATCGTACGGATCCGGCGCGACCGCCCGCAGGTGGCGGTCGTGGTCCTGGGGCCGGTGCCCAGTCCGCGCGGTATCGCCGCCGCCTTCGCGGCCGGGGCGTGCGGGTACGTACGGCAGGACGAGCGCATCGAGGGCGTCGAACGGGCCATCGTGAAGGCGCGGGCGGGCGACGCGGCCGTGGCGCCGGGGCTGTTGCAGGGGGCGTTCACGGAACTGCTGAATCCGGTGGCGCAGCCGGACGACGAGGGGCAGCGGCTGCTGCGGATGCTCACACCGCGCGAGATCGAGGTGCTGGTGCGGGTCGCCGAGGGGGAGGACACCCGGCTGATCGCCGCGGGGATGGGGATCGCGCCGAGCACCGCCCGTACCCATGTGCAGCGGGTGCTGATGAAGCTGGGGGTGGGCTCCCGGCTGGAGGCGGCGGCGCTGGCCGCGCGGACGGGGCTGCTGGACCGGGCCATGAACGAGTGATCGCCGGTCCGGCCGCCGGGTGGGCGGCCGGACCGGCGACCGGGCCGGGCGCGGCGGCGAGCCGCGCGGCGGCGCTACTTCCCGGCGTCGGGCGCGCCGGGCTCGTCCTCCGCGGCAGGCGGCGGTATCTCCGTCGGGCGCAGCTTCATCCAGCCCAGGAAGAACAGGCCGAGTGCCAGCATCGCCAGCCCCGTCCAGAGGTTGATGTTGACGCCCTCGGCCTTCTCCATGTCCGCGTCGGAGACGAGGACACCGGCGACGGTGACGATCACCCCGTACAGCGTGAACAGACCGCCGATGATGAGCCGGATGTCGAACAGGCGGGCCGCCGTGGCGGACCTGCCCTCCAGTTCGGAGACTTCTTTGTGCAGGTCGGACATGATGTGTGCCTCCGTTTCGGTCAGAACGAGTACGGGATGTAGCAGGCCGCGGCGAGGACGATCGCACCCCAGCCGAGCAGGGCGGGCTTGCGGTACCAGGCGTCGTCGCCCTCGGCCGGCGGTTCCGCCATGCCGGGCGATGTCGTCCCGTAGACCAGGCCCGCGAGTTCGGCCTCCGGCTTCGGCGCGGTGAACAGCGTGACGGCGACCATCACGACCGCGCCGGCGACGAAGCCGACGATCGCGGAGACGAAGTTGGCGCCCTGGTCGCTGGGTATGTCGATGACGCCCTGCTTGTAGATCCAGAAGTAGTTGACCATCGCGGCCGTCGTACCGGCGACCAGGCCCCAGGCACCGGACTTCATCGAGGCGCGCTTCCAGAACATGCCGATGATGAAGACCACGAACATCGGCACGTTGAAGAAGGAGAACAAGGTCTGGAGGTAGCTCATGATGTTGGAGAAGCTGGCGGCGATGAAGGCCGTGCCGACGGACGCCAGCACACCGATCGCGGTGATCAGCCGTCCGAAGCGCAGGTAGTACGTGTCCTCCCGGTCCTTGACGACGTACCGCTGCCAGATGTCGGTGGTGAAGACGGTGTTGAACGACGACACGTTCGCCGCCATGCCGGCCATGAAGGCGGCCATCAGACCCGTGACGGCGAGCCCGAGCACCCCGTTGGGGAGCAGCTCCTGCATCAGCAGCGGTATCGCGTCGTTGTACGTGAGGTCCGAGCCCGCCGTGCCTATCTTCGGCACGATCACGGCGGCCACCAGGCCCGGGATCATCACCGCGAAGACGATGAAGATCTTCGGGAACGCGGCGATCAGCGGGGTGCGCTTGGCGGCGGAGAGGTTCTTCGCGGAGAGCGCGCGCTGCACCTCGGCGAAGTTGGTCGTCCAGTAGCCGAAGGAGAGCACGAAGCCGAGGCCGAGGATGATCGTCAGCCAGTTGGCGCCGAGCGGGTTGGCGTCGCCGATGCCCGTACCGCCCCAGGCGCTCAGGAAGTTCTCCCCCTTGCTCGCGGTGAGCGAGTCGGTGAGACCGTCCCAGCCGCCGACCCGCTTGAGGCCGAGGACGGTCAGCGGGATGAGCGCGGCGAGGATGACGAAGAACTGGAGCACCTCGTTGTAGATCGCCGAGGAGAGGCCGCCGACCGTGATGTACGCGAGGACGAAGAACCCGGCGACGACGATCGAGACCCACTGGGGCCAGCCGAGCAGCGCCTCGACCACGATCGACAGGGCGTAGAGGTTGACGCCCGCGATGAGGATGGCGGCGAAGGCGAAGAGGACCGAGCTGAGCAGGTGCGCCGACTTGTCGAAGCGCTGGAGCAGGAACTCGGGGACCGACCGCACCTTGGAGCCGTAGTAGAAGGGCATCATCACCAGGCCGAGGAAGACCATGGCGGGGATGGCGCCGATCCAGTACCAGTGGACGACGGCCACGCCGTACTGGGCGCCGGTCGCGGCCATGCCCAGGATCTCGGTCGCGCCCAGGTTGGCGGCGACGAACGCCAGGCCGGTGACCCAGGCGGGCAGTGATCTGCCGGAGAGGAAGAAGTCGAGGCTGGTCTTGACACTCGCCCGGGCCGCGAATCCGATGCCGAGGACCACGATGAAGTAGATCGCCAGGATCGCGTAGTCGAGGCCGTTCGTGGGGAGCCGAAGTCCTTCGGCCAGATAGTACGTGGGGGACTGCATGGGGGTACCCGCTTCGTCGCGTGAACGTTTCGTCGGTGGAGCGTGCAATGGCTCCGTCGGAACTTACGCCTCCTACTAACGAAAATGAACACTTTCAATGGTGTTCTTTGTTTGATCGTGATCGAGTGCCGCAGGCGTTGACGTGGGTGTTGGCTCGTGGTTAGTTATGTTTAGTTCTGTTTGAGTGCGGGCTCGGGTGCGGCCGGAGGAAGAAGACGATGAAGAAGACGGTGACGTCGCTCGCCGACGGCCGGGAGTTGATCTACTACGACTCCCGCGACGACGCCGTACGAGACGCCGTCGACCGGCGGCCACTCGAACCGATCTCCACCGCCTCCGCGATCCGCCGCGATCCGCTGCTCGGCGACGCGGTCGCCGTCGCCTCGCACCGCCAGGGCCGCACCTACCACCCGCCGGCCGGCGAGTGCCCGCTCTGCCCCACCGACACCGCCGCGGGACGGCTCAGCGAGATCCCCGACAGCGACTACGACGTGGTCGTCTTCGAGAACCGCTTCCCCTCCCTCGCCGGGGACTCCGGACGCTGCGAAGTCGTCTGCTTCACCTCCGACCACGGTGCCTCCTTCGCCGATCTCACCGGGCGACAGGCCCGTCTCGTCCTCGACGCGTGGACCGACCGCACCGCCGAACTGGCCGAACTCCCGCAGGTGGAGCAGGTGTTCTGCTTCGAGAACCGCGGCCCCGAGATCGGCGTGACCCTCGGGCATCCGCACGGGCAGATCTACGCGTACCCCTTCGTCACCCCCCGAACCGAACGGATGTCCCGATCGGTCGCCGAGCACCGCGCCGCCACCGGGGGCAACCTCTTCGACGACGTCCTGGAACGCGAGCGGGCCGGCGGACGGGTGGTCCTCACGGGTGAGCACTGGGTGGCGTTCGTGCCGTACGCGGCGCACTGGCCGTACGAGGTGCACCTCTACCCGCTGCGCCGGGTGCCGGACCTGCGGGGCCTCGACGAGGCGGCCCGCGCCGAGTTCCCCGCCGTCTATCTGGAACTGCTGCGGCGCTTCGACCGGATCTTCGGCGCGGACGAACCGCCGACGCCGTACATCTCCGCCTGGCACCAGGCGCCGTTCCGCCAACCGGGGCGCCACGACTTCGCACTCCACCTGGAACTTTTCACCATCCGCCGGACGTCGGGCAAGCTGAAGTTCCTCGCGGGATCCGAGTCCGGAATGGACGTCTTCATCAACGACGTGCCGCCGGAGACCGCGGCCGAGCGACTGCGAGAGGTAGCGAGCGCGTGAGTGGCAAGTATCTGGTGACGGGCGGCGCGGGGTATGTCGGCAGCGTGGTCGCCGCGCATCTGCTGGAGGCCGGGCGCGAGGTGACCGTCCTCGACGACCTCTCCACCGGCTTCCGGGAAGCCGTCCCCGCGGGCGCCGAGTTCATCGAGGGCCGGGTCCACGACGCGGTCAAGTGGCTCGACCCGTCCTACGACGCGGTCCTGCACTTCGCCGCGTCCTCGCAGGTCGGCGAGTCCGTCGCCAGGCCCGAGAAGTACTGGGACAACAACGTCGGCGGCTCGATGGCGCTGCTGGAGGCCATGCGCGCGGCGGGCGTGCGCAAGCTCGTCTTCTCCTCGACGGCCGCGACGTACGGAGAGCCCGTCTCCACCCCGATCACCGAGACCGATCCGACCGCGCCGACCAGCCCCTACGGCGCCACCAAGCTCGCCGTCGACCACATGATCGGCGGGGAGTGCGCGGCGCACGGGCTCGCCGCGGTCTCCCTGCGGTACTTCAACGTCGCGGGCGCGTACGGCGGTTACGGCGAGCGCCACGACCCGGAGTCGCACCTGATCCCGCTCGTCCTGCAAGTCGCCCTCGGCGCACGGGAGTCGATCTCCGTGTACGGCGAGGACTACCCGACCCCGGACGGCACCTGTGTGCGCGACTACATCCATGTCGCCGACCTCGCCGACGCCCATCTGCTCGCCCTGACGGCCGCCGCCGAGGGGGAGCACCTGATCTGCAACCTCGGCAACGGCAGCGGGTTCTCCGTCCGCGAGGTCATCGAGACCGCACGTACCGTCACCGGGCACCCGGTGCCGGAGGTCGCGGCAGCACGCCGTGCCGGTGACCCCGCGGTCCTGGTCGCCTCCGCCGCCACGGCGCGCGAGCGACTGGGCTGGGCCCCGAGCCGCGCCGACCTGGCCGGGATCGTCGCGGACGCGTGGGCGTTCGCACGCCGAGAGGAGACACACGGGTGAGTGGTCCGAGCGTGGCCGACGGGTTCCAGGAGCTGTACGGCGCGGCGCCCGAGGGTGTGTGGGCCGCGCCGGGCCGGGTCAATCTCATCGGTGAGTACACCGACTTCAACGACGGCTTCGTGATGCCGCTCGCGCTGCCGCACACCGCCGTCGCGGCGGTCTCGCGGCGCACGGACGGCGTGCTGCGCGTGCACTCCGCCGATGTCCCCGGCGGGGTGGTGCGGCTCGCCGTCGACGAACTGGTGCCGCGCTCGGACACCGGATGGGCCGCGTACCCGGCGGGCGTCGTCTGGGCGCTGCGCGAGGCGGGCCACGAGATACCCGGCGCCGACATCCATCTCGCGTCGACCGTGCCCACGGGCGCGGGACTCTCCTCGTCGGCGGCGCTGGAGGTCGTGACCGCGCTCGCCCTCGACGAACTCTACGGACTCGGCCTCCCGGCACCCGAGTTGGCGGTCCTCGCCCAGCGCGCCGAGAACGTCTTCGTCGGTGTCCCCTGCGGCGTCATGGACCAGATGGCCTCCGCCTGCTGCACCGACGGGCACGCGCTGTACCTCGACACCCGCGACCTCTCACAGCGCCAGGTCCCCTTCGACCTCGCCGCCGTCGGGCTCGAACTGCTGGTCGTCGACACCCGGGTGAAGCACTCCCTGGGCGACGGCGCGTACGCGGAGCGGCGCGCCGGCTGCGAGACGGGCGCGCGGGCGCTCGGCGTGCGCACGCTGCGTGAAGTCGAGTACGCGCGTCTGCCCGCGGCACTGGAGAAGCTGGCGGACGAGGAGGAGAAGGTACGCCGCTGCGTCCGGCATGTCGTGAGCGACAACCACCGGGTGGAGCGGGTCATCGGCCTGCTCGACGCGGGCGACGTCCGGTCGGTCGGGCCGGTCCTGGTCGAGGGCCATGTCTCGCTCCGCGACGACCTGCGGGTCTCGTGCGCGGAACTGGACCTGGTGGTGTCGTCGGCGGTGGCGGCGGGCGCGCTCGGCGCGCGGATGACGGGCGGCGGCTTCGGCGGCTCGGCGATCGTCCTGGTCGAGACGGCGGACGCGGACACGGTGACGAAGGCGGTCCTGGAGGCGTTCGCGGCGGCCGGTCACACGGCGCCCCGGGTCTTCCCGGCGGTCCCGTCGCGGGGGGCGCGCCGGGTCGGCTGAGGAGCCGGTCAGACCAGACGCTTGATGAAGAGGAACTCCGTGACGCCGGGCGGGTAGTCCGGGACGTGGCCCGCCAGGTCGTACCCCTGCCGTCGGTAGAACGCCGGCGCCTGGAAGTCCCAGGTCTCCAGGCGCGCGTGCGTGCAGCCACGGGCGCGGGCCAGGTCCTCCGCCTCCATCAGCAGGCGCGAGCCGAGGCCGGTGCCGCGGTGGGTCTCGTCGATCCACAGCAGATCGACATGGAGCCAGCGCGCCCACACATGGGCGGCGAGACCGCCCGCCAGCGTGCCCGCCGACTCGTCCACCAGCCACACGTGCAGCGGGAACTCCTCGTCGTCGGCGGACCCCCGCAGTTCGCGCAGGACGGGGGAGCGGGCCGTGTTGGTGTCCCGCATCCGCTCCAGCAGCAACGCCCTTCGCTCGTTGTCGACTTCGGTCTCCAGACGGAACATGCGTCCCACACTAACCAGACGTCGCCGATCAGTTCTGCAAATAGTCTTCCGCTCCCGGCGACCGCCCGTACCCTGATGCACAGCACCGGTGGGGGCCGGTGCTGATCAGGGAAGCGAGACAGTCGGGTACGACGCCCGGGGTGGGTGGGCAGCCGCACGGCGGCGGCCGTGGCGGCACCAGTGTCCACGTGACGCGAACTCACCCCACCGGGCGCCGTACCCGCGTCGTCCGCGCCCCGACATCTGGGGGTGTCAATTGGTGCGTATCAGGGTTCTCGTGGTGGACGACCACCGCATATTCGCCGAGTCACTGGCAGCCGCCCTCGCGGCGGAGCCCGACGTGGACGTCGCGGCCGCCGGCAGCGGTCCCGCCGCGCTGCGCTGTCTCGAACGGGCGGCGACGGAGGGGCGCGCGTACGACGTGATGCTGGTCGACGCCGATCTGGGCATCGCCGCGGGTGCGGGCGGCGGTCCGGTGGCCCGCGCCGTACCCGACAGCGGCGAGGCGGGTCTCGGGCTCGTCGACGGGATCTCGCTGGTCGCGGGCGTCCGTTCGGGACAGCCGTCCGTGCGCTGCGTGGTCCTCGCGGAGAAGGACGACCCGGGCCGCGCGGCACTCGCGCTCCAGGCGGGCGCGTCCGGCTGGGTCGCCAAGGACTGCTCGCTCCAGCGGCTGCTGGCGGTGATCAGGGGCGTCCTGCGGGACGAGACGCATCTGCCGCCCGCGCTGCTCACGAGCGTCCTGCGGGAGCTGACCGCCGCGCGCAAGCACCGCACGGACAGCGAGCGGCTGGTCGACTCGCTGACACCGCGCGAGCTGGAGGTCCTGCGCTGCATGGTGGCGGGCCTGGGCCGCAAGGCGGTGGCCGAGCGCCTCTTCCTGTCCCCGCACACGGTCCGTACGCACATGCAGAACGTGCTGGGCAAGCTCGGCGTCCACTCGACACTGGCGGCCGTGGCACTGGCCCGCCGCGCGGGAGTGGGCCCGGCCGACCTGGGCGACACCGACGCGGTACGGGTGGGCTAGGGCCTGTTCCCGGGGACGCCGACTGCGGCCTCCCGCGTTCCGTGCGACGGGGCACGGCCCGCGAAGTCCGGCTCGGCGGGCGGTGTGGCCGGGCTCGGGCGGGCGTCTTGTGACGGGCCGCGCGGCGCGGGGGCGGGTGCGTTCGGGGTGAGGGTGTCGTGCGGCGGTGTCAGCCCGGGATGTTGTCGAACGGCGCGGTCAACCGGCGCAGCAGCGCCGCCAGTTCGCCGCGCTGGCCGCGTGACAGCTCCGCGAGGATCGCGCGCTCCTGGGCGAGCAGCCCGGCCAGCGCCTGGTCGGCGCGGTCGCGCCCCTCGGGGGTGAGCCGTACGAGGACCCCGCGCCGGTCGCTGGGGTCGGGCAGCCGCTCGACCAGGTCCTTCTTCGCGAGCCGGTCGATGCGGTTGGTCATCGTGCCGGACGTCACCAGGGTCTGGGTCAGCAGCTGACCGGGGGAGAGCTGGTACGGAGCGCCGGCCCGCCGCAGCGAGGTCAGCACGTCGAACTCCCACGGCTCCAGATTGTGCTCGGAGAACGCGAGGCGCCGGGCCCGGTCGAGATGGCGCGCCAGCCTGCTGACGCGGCTGAGCACCTCGAGTGGCTCCACGTCGAGGTCCGGTCGCTCCCGGCGCCATGCTGCGACCAGACGGTCGACCTCGTCCTCCATGGCGATCAGTGTAAAGGGTCTGTCGACATGAAGTCTCTTGACGTCAAGATATACTTGTGTGCAGGCTTGGGCATGGTCGGGCGCGGACGGGAATCCGCCCGTCCGCTCCGTATCCCGAGGGGACTTCGTACATGCATTCGGCAGCGACTCCGGCACCCACCCCGGCATCCACCTCCGCACCGACCTGGGACCCGCAGCAGTACCTCCACCACTCCGTGCACCGCACCCGCCCGTTCCTGGATCTGCTGGGCCGGATCCCCGAGCTGCCCACCGGGAACCGGCCCGCCCGGATAGCGGACATCGGCTGCGGCCCCGGCAATGTCACGGCGCTCCTCGCCGAACGGTGGCCCACGGCGCACATCACCGGCTTCGACCTCTCCCCCGCGATGCTGGAACGGGCCGAGAAGGAGTACGCCGGCCCCACCCCCGGCGGCGGCCTGCTGGACTTCCGGCCCGCCGACGCCGCGCACTGGACCCCCGACGAGCCGTACGACCTGATCGTCTCCAACGCCGCGCTCCAGTGGGTCCCCGACCACGCCGAGTCCTTTCCGCGCTGGATCGAAGGCCTCACCCCCGGCGGCACCTTCGCCTTCCAGGTCCCCGGCAACTTCACCGCCCCCAGCCACGCGCTCCTCGGGGAGCTGTGCGAGACCCCGCGCTGGAGCCGCCGCCTCGACAGCCACGGGCGGCGCTTCGTACACATCCTGGACCCGGCCGACTACCTGCTGCGCCTCACGGAGCTGGGCTGCACGGCGGACGCGTGGGAGACCACGTACCTCCAGCTGCTCTCCGGCGAGGACCCGGTGCTCGACTGGGTCAAGGGCACCGCGCTGCGGCCCGTCCTCACCGAACTCGCCGACGACCCGGAGGCGGCGGCGGAATTCCTCGGCGAGTACGGCGACCTGCTCCGCGAGGCGTATCCGCCCGGCCCGCACGGCACGGTGTTCCCGTTCCGCCGGATCTTCGCGGTGGCGAGAAAGCGCGCCTGACCGGCTCCGGTGCCGGCGGCCGGCCGGACGGACGGACCCGAGGGTGGCCGAGGAGGGCGGGGGCCGATCCGCCGGAGCGCTCCGGCGCCCCGGTGGCCGGACCCCGGCTCCGGCCTCACACCTTGCGGTGTCCTATCAGCCGCGGCTTGGCCTCCAGATTGCCCAGCCCGTGCCAGGCCAGATTGACCAGGTGCGCCGCCACCTCGTTCTTCTTCGGGCGGCGGGTGTCCACCCACCACTGCCCCGTCAGCGCCACCATGCCCACCAGGGCGTGCGCGTACAGCGGGGCGAGCTTCGGGTCGAAGCCGCGCGCCTTGAACTCCATGCCGAGGATGTCCTCGACCTGCGTGGCGATGTCGCTGATCAGCGAGGCGAACGTGCCCGTCGACTGCGCCACCGGCGAATCGCGGACCAGGATGCGGAAACCGTCCGTGTACTCCTCGATGTAGTCGAGGAGCGCGAACGCCGCCTGCTCGCACAGCTCCCGCGGATGGCCCGCCGTCAGGGAACTCGTCACCATGTCGAGCAGCTGGCGCATCTCGCGGTCGACCACGACCGCGTACAGGCCCTCCTTGCCGCCGAAGTGCTCGTAGACCACCGGCTTGGAGACGCCCGCCTTCGAGGCGATCTCCTCCACCGACGTGCCCTCGTAACCCTTCTCGGCGAACAGGGTGCGGCCGATGTCCAGCAGTTGCTCGCGACGCTCCTTACCGGTCATCCGCACCCGGCGGGAGCGCCGGGCGGGCGCGCTCGGGGTCCGGCTCTTTTCGGTGTCCCTCTTACCGCCGTCGATCGCCACGTCGCCAATCATGCCGCGTTGGGATGGTCAATTTTCCGCCGGGCGTCCAGCCGGGCGGCGTCGGGCCAGCGCACGCTGTGCACCCAGCCGAACGCCTCGAACCACCGGATCAGCCGGGCGCTGGAGTCGATCTGACCTCGCAGCACACCGTGCCGGGCGCTCGTCGGGTCCGCATGGTGCAGGTTGTGCCATGACTCTCCACAGGACAAGACCGCCAGCCACCACACATTGCCTGACCGGTCACGGGACTTGAACGGCCGCTTGCCCACCGCGTGACAGATCGAGTTGATCGACCACGTCACGTGGTGCAGCAGCGCCACCCGTACCAGCGAGCCCCAGAAGAACGCCGTGAACGCGCCCCACCACGACATCGTCACCAGCCCGCCGACCAGCGGCGGGATCGCCAGCGACACGAACGCCCACAGCAGGAACTGCCGCGAGACCCGCCGGATCGCCGGATCCCTGATCAGATCCGGCGCGTACTTCTGCTGCGGAGTCTGCTCCTCGTCGAAGAGCCAGCCGATGTGCGCCCACCACAGCCCCTTCATCAGGGCGGGCAGCGTCTCGCCGAACCGCCACGGCGAGTGCGGGTCGCCCTCCGCGTCCGAGAACTTGTGGTGCTTGCGGTGATCGGCGACCCAGCGGACCACCGGCCCCTCCACGGCCATCGACCCCGCCACGGCCAGCGCGATCCTGAGCGGGCGCTTCGCCTTGAACGAGCCGTGCGTGAAATACCGGTGGAAGCCGACCGTGATGCCATGGCAGCCGATGAAGTACATCGCCACGAGCAGACCCAGATCGAGCCAGCTCACCCCCCAGCCCCAGACCAGCGGAACGGCGCCGACCAGGGCGATGAAGGGCACGACGATGAAGAGGAGCAGCGTGATCTGCTCCAGCGAACGCTTGTTCTCCCCGCCGAGCGTGGCGGAGGAGGTGGGCGGGGTGGGGGGAGCGGAGGAACCGTCCGGCGCAGGCTGAGCCTGTGAGGAGTCGCCGAGAACGTCAGGGCTTGTCGACATGGGTGTGTCCCCTGGAGGTGTGGAATGCGGCAATCTGCCCGTCTACGGGCGCGTAACCTACGGCAACGTAAGTATGGCAGCGAAGAGGCACGCGACAAGGGGCCTGTGGATAACGACGCGCAAAGGACACCTATCCTTGTGACGTCGGACAGCGCGGTCCGGTCGAACAATCTCTCCAGAACCTTCTCCTCCCGACGTGCTCGAACACTGCAAGGAGCCGCACCTGTGAGCAGTGCCGACCAGACCCCGACCGCCGACCGGCCGACGACAGACCGGCCGTCCCACACCGAGGGCGCCACCTCCAACGTCGAGCTGCGCTCCGACATCCGCCGGCTCGGCGACCTCCTAGGCGAGACCCTCGTACGCCAGGAGGGCCCCGAACTCCTCGACCTCGTCGAGCGTGTCCGCGCCCTCACCCGCGAGGACGGCGAGGCAGCCGCCGCGCTGCTCGGCCACACCGACCTGGAGACCGCCGCGAAGCTCGTCCGCGCCTTCTCCACCTACTTCCACCTGGCCAACGTCACCGAGCAGGTCCACCGCGGCCGCGAGATGCGCGACCGCAGGGAGGCCGAGGGCGGGCTCCTCGCCCGGACCGCCGACCGTCTGAAGGACGCCGACCCGGACCATGTGCGGGCCACCGTCAAGAACCTCAGCGTCCGCCCCGTCTTCACCGCGCACCCCACCGAAGCCGCGCGCCGCTCCGTACTGAACAAGCTGCGCCGCATCGCCGAACTCCTCGAACTGCCCGTCATCGCCGCCGACCGGCGCCGCCACGACCTGCGGCTCGCCGAGTCCATCGACCTGATCTGGCAGACCGACGAGCTGCGCGTCGTACGGCCCGAACCCGCCGACGAGGCCCGCAACGCCATCTACTACCTCGACGAACTGCACGCCGAAGCGGTCGGCGACGTCCTGGAGGACCTCGTCGCCGAACTCGAACGCGTCGGCGTCGAACTGCCCTCCGGCACCCGCCCCCTCAGCTTCGGCACCTGGATCGGCGGCGACCGCGACGGCAACCCCAACGTGACCCCCGCCGTCACCTGGGAAGTACTGATCCTCCAGCACGAACACGGCATCACCGACGCGCTCGAACTCATCGACCAGCTGCGCGGCCAGCTCTCCAACTCCATCCGGTACGCGGGCGCCACCCAGGAACTCCTCGACTCGCTCGCCACCGACCTCGACCGGCTGCCCGAGATCAGTCCCCGCTACAAGCGCCTCAACGCGGAGGAGCCGTACCGCCTCAAGGCCACCTGCATCCGGCAGAAACTCGTCAACACCCGCGAGCGCCTCGCCAAGGGCACCCCGCACAGCGAGGGCCGCGACTACCTCGGCACCTCGCAGCTCCTGGAGGACCTCACCCTCATCCAGGAATCCCTGCGCTCCCACCGCGGCGGCCTCTTCGCGGACGGACGCATGGACCGCACCATCCGCACCCTCGCCGCGTTCGGGCTCCAGCTCGCCACCATGGACGTACGCGAGCACGCCGACGCCCACCACCACGCGCTCGGCCAGCTCTTCGACCGCCTCGGTGAGGAGTCCTGGCGGTACGCGGACATGCCGCGCGAGTACCGGCAGAAGCTCCTCGCCAAGGAGCTGCGCTCCCGCCGCCCGCTGGCCCCCACCCCCGCGCCCCTCGACGCCGCCGGCGAGAAGACCCTCGGCGTCTTCCACACCGTCAAGCAGGCGTTCGAGCGCTTCGGCCCCGAGGTCATCGAGTCCTACATCATCTCGATGTGCCAGGGCGCCGACGACGTCTTCGCCGCCGCCGTCCTCGCCCGCGAGGCCGGACTCGTCGACCTCCACTCCGGCTGGGCGAAGATCGGCATCGTGCCGCTCCTGGAGACCACCGACGAGCTGCGCGCCGCCGACATCATCCTCGACGAGATGCTCGCCGACCCCTCCTACCGGCGGCTCGTCTCACTGCGCGGCGACGTCCAGGAGGTCATGCTCGGCTACTCCGACTCCTCCAAGTTCGGCGGCATCACCACCAGCCAGTGGGAGATCCACCGCGCCCAGCGCCGACTGCGCGACGTCGCCCACCGCTACGGCGTACGGCTGCGCCTCTTCCACGGCCGCGGCGGCACCGTCGGCCGCGGCGGCGGCCCCTCGCACGACGCGATCCTCGCGCAGCCCTGGGGCACCCTGGAGGGCGAGATCAAGGTGACCGAGCAGGGCGAGGTCATCTCCGACAAGTACCTGATCCCGGCCCTCGCCAGGGAGAACCTGGAACTGACCGTCGCCGCCACCCTCCAGGCGTCCGCGCTGCACACCGCGCCCCGCCAGTCCGACGAGGCGCTGGCTCGCTGGGACGCCGCCATGGACACCGTCTCCGACGCGGCCCACGGCGCCTACCGCAAGCTCGTCGAGGACCCCGACCTGCCCGCGTACTTCTTCGCCGCGACCCCCGTCGACCAGCTCGCCGACCTCCACCTCGGCTCCCGCCCCTCCCGGCGCCCGGACTCCGGCGCCGGACTCGACGGGCTGCGCGCCATCCCGTGGGTCTTCGGCTGGACGCAGTCGCGGCAGATCGTGCCCGGCTGGTACGGGGTGGGCTCCGGTCTCAAGGCGCTGCGCGAATCGGGTCTCGACCCGGTCCTGGACGAGATGCACGAACACTGGCACTTCTTCCGGAACTTCCTCTCCAACGTCGAGATGACCCTCGCCAAGACCGACCTGCGGATCGCCAGGCACTACGTCGACACCCTGGTGCCCGACGAGCTGAAGCACGTCTTCACCGCCATCGAGGCCGAGCACGCGCTCACGGTCCGGGAGGTCCTGCGGATCACCGGCAACGACCAGCTGCTGGGCTCCAACCCGGTGCTGCGGCAGACGTTCGCCATCCGCGACGCCTACCTCGACCCGATCTCCTATCTCCAGGTCTCGCTGCTCGCGCGCCAGCGCGCCGCAGCGGCCCGCGAGGAAGCACCCGACCCGCTGCTCTCGCGGGCACTGCTGCTGACGGTCAACGGAGTGGCGGCAGGGCTGCGCAACACCGGCTGAGCCGACGACGGAGCCGGGCGGACGACGGAGCCGGGCGCCGGACGGGGCCGGGCGCCGGACGGGGCCGGGCGCCGGACGGGGCCGGGCGCCGGACGGGGACGACCCGTCCGGCGCCCGGCTCACCGTTCAGAGCGCGAAGAACGCCCCCGCCAGGAGCAGCGCCCCCGCCAGCGCCGTACCCCACGCCGTACGCGTCAGCCGCATCCCGCCGCCGACCACCGGCGCCGCCAGCAGCAGCGCGCCGCCCAGCGGCACCCAGGCCAGCAGGACGCCGGACGAGCCCGCCCGGACCAGCTCCTCGGTGCCGGGTTTGAGCACCACCTCGTACTCCCGGCCCTTCTCCACCGCCACCGACCGCTCTATCGGCGCCCCCGCACGCGGTGGCGGCGGCCCCTCGGGGTCGTATGTGCCCGTACAGGTCGTCTCACCGCACTCGGTGACCGACAGCGTGCCGTGCTCGCGGCCCTTGGAGAGCAGCACGTGCTGCGCCGAGTCCCAGGACGTCCAGAAACCCGCGACGAGCAACAGCCCGGCGACGCACGCCATCGCGACGCGGCGGCCCACCGACAGGGCGAGTTGGGAGGAGGAGCTCGGCTTCATGGACCGCGATCCTTGGCCATCCGGACGCGGTCGGTCAACTTGTGGCCGACAAATGGCCGTTGTTGTCAGGAGTTGTACGCGCTCTGCGCGCGCTCCAGCCCCTCCGTCACCAGACACTCGACGGCGTCGGCCGCCCGGTCCACGAGGAACTCCAACTCCTTGCGCTCCACCGACGAGAAGTCCTTCAGTACGAAATCGGCCACCTGCATCCGCCCCGGCGGCCGGCCGATCCCGAAGCGGACCCGGTGGTAGTCGGGGCCCATCGACTTGGTCATCGACTTCAGACCGTTGTGCCCGTTGTCCCCGCCGCCCAGCTTCAGCCGCAGGACGCCGTAATCGATGTCCAACTCGTCATGGATCGCCACGACATGGGCCGTCGGCACCTTGTAGAAGTCACGCAGCCCGGCGACCGGCCCGCCGGACAGATTCATGTACGACAGCGGCTTCGCCAGCACCACCCGCCGGCTGCCCGGCCCCATCGGCCCCACCCGGCCCTCCAGGACCTGCGCCTGTGCCTTCTGCGCGCGCTTGAACGAACCGCCGATCCGGCCCGCGAGGAGATCGGCCACCATGAAACCCACGTTGTGCCGGTTGGCCGCGTAACCAGGGCCGGGATTGCCCAGGCCCACGATCAGCCACGGGGCGGTGACATCGGTCGTCATCTGCGCTGCGCCTCCTCAAGGACGGAAAGAACAACGGGGTGGGGGGGACGGCCCGCCACCCCGTCGGGCAAAGCGATCTCGGGACTCGCCGGAGGCTCAGGCCTCGTCGGCGGCCTCGTCCTCGGCGTCCTCGGCCGGCTCCTCGGCCTGCGCGGCCAGGACCTGGATGACGACCGCGTCCTCGTCCGTCACCAGCGTCGTGCCCTTGGGCAGCGTGACGTCCTTGGCGACGACGGAGGCACCGGCCTCCAGGCCCTCGACGGAGACCGTCAGGGACTCGGGGATGTGCGTCGCCTCGGCCTCCAGGGTCAGCGTGCTCAGCACGTTCTCCAGCAGGAACGGACCCGGGGCCAGCTCGCCCTCGGTCAGCACCGGGACCTCGACCGCGACCTTCTCGCCGCGCTTCACCGCGAGCAGGTCGACGTGCTTGATGAAGCCCTTCAGCGGGTCACGCTGGACGGCCTTGGGGATCACCAGCTCCTTGCGGCCCTCGATGTCGACGCTCAGCAGCGCGTTGGCCGTCTTGAGCGCCATCATCAGGTCGTGACCCGGCAGCGTGATGTGAACGGGGTCGGCGCCGTGACCGTAGACGACCGCCGGAACCTTGTTCTCACGGCGGGTGCGGCGGGCAGCGCCCTTGCCGAACTCGGACCGGACCTCAGCGCTGATCTTGACCTCAGCCATGGCTGCACTCCTCGTAGATGGTTCATGGGTGACGATGGGACCGCTGGTCACCCGGCCGCGACAGCCTGCTACGAAGAGCGCGTCGATAACGGACAACCGCTGATGAAAGCGGCCTCCCTCGCCGAGCAACTCCGTGAGTCTACCCGGCGGGAAGGCCGCCCCGGAAATCGATCTTCCGCACCCGACGCGCGGCCGTGCCACGCCTCCGTGCTACGCCTGCTCGTCGAAGAGGCTCGTCACCGAACCGTCCTCGAACACCTCGCGCACCGCACGCGCGATCGTCGGCGCGATCGACAGCACCGTGATCTTGTCCATCTCCAGATTGCCCGGATCCGGCAGCGTGTCCGTGAAGACGAACTCGCTGACCTTCGAATTCTTCAGCCGGTCCCCGGCCGGACCCGACAGCACACCGTGCGTCGCCGTCACGATCACGTCCTCGGCGCCGTGCGCGAACAGCGCGTCCGCGGCGGCGCAGATCGTGCCACCGGTGTCGATCATGTCGTCCACCAGGACACAGACACGGCCCTCGACATTGCCCACGACCTCATGGACCGTCACCTCGTTGGCGACATCCTTGTCGCGGCGCTTGTGCACGATGGCCAGCGGGGCGTCGAGCCGGTCGCACCAGCGGTCCGCCACCCGCACGCGGCCGGCGTCCGGCGAGACCACCGTCAGCTTCGACCTGTCCACCTTCGTCGCCACGTAGTCCGCCAGGATCGGCAGCGCGAACAGGTGGTCCACCGGGCCGTCGAAGAAACCCTGGATCTGGTCCGTGTGGAGATCCACGGTCAGAATGCGGTGCGCGCCCGCCGTCTTCATCAGGTCCGCCACCAGACGGGCCGAGATCGGCTCACGGCCGCGGTGCTTCTTGTCCTGCCGGGCGTAACCGTAGAAGGGGACGATCACCGTGATGCTCCGGGCCGACGCCCGCTTCAGAGCATCGATCATGATCAGCTGCTCCATGATCCATTTATTGATCGGAGCCGTGTGGCTCTGGATCAGAAAGCAGTCCGCGCCACGGGCCGACTCCTGATAACGCACATAGATCTCGCCGTTGGCGAAATCGAAAACCTTGGTCGGCACTATTCCGACACCCAGCTGATGGGCGACGGCCTCGGCCAGCTCGGGGTGGGCGCGGCCGGAAAAGAGCATCAGCTTCTTCTCGCCGGTCGTCTTGATCCCGGTCACAGCACAGTCTCCTCAGACGTGTTGATTGCCGCTGCACCCGCGCGTCCCTGCGAGCCAGCCGAACGTGAGCACCTATCACGGTACGCGCTGCACGAGGCGCCTGTTTCCGGTCAGCTTTCGACCGAGAGCGCCTCGGCCGCCGCGGCGGCGGCCTGCGCGGCGGCGCTGCCCGGCCGCTTACGGGCCACCCAACCCTCGATATTCCTTTGCTGGCCCCGCGCGACGGCCAGCGAACCCGAGGGGACGTCCTTCGTGATGACCGACCCGGCGGCAGTGTAGGCACCGTCCCCGACAGTGACAGGCGCCACAAACATGTTGTCCGAGCCCGTCTTGCAGTGTGAGCCGATCGTCGTGTGGTGCTTCGATTCGCCGTCGTAGTTCACGAACACGCTCGCCGCGCCGATGTTCGTCTGCTCACCGATCGTCGCGTCACCCACGTAACTCAGGTGCGGCACCTTCGAACCCGCCCCGAGCGTCGCCTTCTTCATCTCCACGAACGTGCCGGCCTTGGACCTCACGCCCAGCTTCGTACCCGGACGCAAGTACGCGAACGGGCCCACCGAGGCCGACTCGCCCACCTCGGCGTCGACGGCCACCGTGTTGTCCACCCGCGCGCCCACACCCACCCTGGTGTCCGTGAGCCGCGAGTTGGGGCCCACCTCCGCGCCCTCCGACAGATGCGTCGAGCCCAGCAGCTGCGTACCCGGGTGCACGACCGCGTCCGGCTCGTACGTCACCGTCACATCGATCAGCACCGAACCGGGATCCACCACCGTCACCCCGGCCGTCATCGCCCGCTCCAGCAGCCGCTCGTTCAGCAGCCCGCGCGCCGCCGCCAGTTGTACGCGGTTGTTGATGCCCAGGATCTCCCGGTGATCAGCGGCCACCGAGGCGCCGACGCGGTGCCCCGCCGACCGCAGGATGCCGAGGACGTCGGTCAGGTACTCCTCGCCCTGGCTGTTGTCCGTGCGGACCTTGCCGAGCGCGTCCGCGAGGAGCCGCCCGTCGAAGGCGAACACCCCCGAGTTGATCTCCCGTACGGCTCGCTGCTCCTCGGTCGCGTCCTTGTGCTCCACGATCCCGACGACGGCGCCGCTCGCCCCGTCCCGCACGATCCGCCCGTAGCCGGTCGCGTCCGGCACCTCGGCGGTCAGCACGGTGACGGCGTTGCCGTCCTTCTCGTGCCGCGCGGCGAGCGCGGCGAGCGTGGCGCCGGAGAGCAGCGGGGTGTCGCCGCACACGACGACGACGGTGCCGTCCGGGGCCCGCCCCAGCTCCTCGACGGCCATCCGGACGGCGTGGCCGGTGCCGTTCTGCTCGGCCTGGTACGCGGTCCGCACCCCGTCGTACGAGGCGGCCAGATGCCCCTCGACCAGCTCCCGGGCGTGCCCGACGACGACGACGAGATGCTCCGGCTCCAGTTCACGCGCGGCGGAGACGACATGACCGACGAGCGAGCGCCCGCAGATCTCGTGCAGGACCTTGGGCGTCTTCGACTTCATGCGGGTGCCCTCACCCGCTGCGAGAACGACGACGGCGGCCGGGCGGTTGGCGCTCACGGGAATGCCCTTCGGCTTCGGATGCTCGGGGTGGCTGACATCCGCAGGATACCGGGGGGTTTCGGGACGGAAACGAAGGCGGGTCCTGACCGGAGAGGTCAGGACCCGAGAAGCCGGCTCCCCCGCCAGGACTCGAACCTGAACTGGTGGTACCAAAAACCACAGTGCTTGCCGATTACACCACGGGGGAATATCACGACCTAAACGGACATTCTTTCAGGTCGTTGATTCTGCACCCAACACTATGCCGTACCAGGCGCCCTCCGTGCGACGGTACAGATCGGCACGTTTGGTTACTCGGTCCGGCGATACGCCTTGTCCTTGGAGCCGTAGCTCCCGCGCCCTCGCCCCGGCTCGAATGTGTGCTCGGTTCGCCGGATCGGTGTGGTCGAGGCCCTTTCCCCTTGTGCGGGGCCCGTTCGCGTGCTGATCGCACTCGCCGGAAATTGAGTCGCGGCCGCCCGTAGGCTGGGAGGTATGACCACAACGGGGGCACACCAGGAGGCCGGGGGCTTGACCACCCGCGGCCTCTGGTGGTGGACGCGGCGGCGCAGCGTCGTGCTGGATGTGGGGCTGGCCGTGGCGTCAGCCCTGGAGTGTGCGTTCGAGGGGATCCGGTTCGCCGACAACGCCCGGCTGCCGATGGCCCTCGGGGTCGTTTTCGGGGTGCTGGTCGGGTCCGTGCTGCTGTTGCGGCGGCGGTGGCCGATGGCCGTCGTGCTCGTCTCCGTCGCCGTCACTCCGGCCGAGATGGGCGTGCTGCTCGCGGTCGTCGGGCTCTACACGCTCGCCGCCTCCGACGCGCCCCGCCGCATCATCGGCGCGCTCGCCGGGATGTCCCTCGTGGGGACGCTCATCGTCGTCTTCGTACGGACGCGGCAGGACGTCAGCGGCGTGGAGATCGACTCCGCCCGCTGGTACATCCCGCTGATCGCCGTCTTCATGGCGCTGAGCATGTCGTTGCCGCCGGTGCTCCTCGGTCTCTACGTGGGGGCCAGGCGCCGGCTGATGGAGAGCCTGCGGGAGCGGGCGGACAGTCTGGAGCAGGAGCTGTCGCTGCTGGCCGACCGGGCCGAGCAGCGGGCGGAGTGGGCCCGTACGGAGGAGCGGACGCGTATCGCCCGCGAGATGCACGACGTGGTCGCGCACCGGGTGAGCCTGATGGTGGTGCACGCCGCCGCGTTGCAGGCGGTGGCGCTGAAGGATCCGCAGAAGGCGGTGAAGAACGCCGCGCTGGTGGGGGACATGGGGCGGCAGGCGCTCACCGAGCTGCGGGAGATGCTGGGTGTGCTGCGCGCGGGGGAGCAGCAGGCGGCGCGGAAGGTGGCGGACGCGGGGTCGGGGGCGGACCGTTCGACGGTGCCGCTGGCCTCGGTGGCCGTCGCCGCGGCGGCGGCAGCGGCGGCGGCGGCCGACGACGGTCCCGGTCTGGAGGACATCGAGGCGCTGGTGGGTCAGTCGCGCGACGCCGGGATGGTGGTGGAGCTCGCGGTGCAGGGCGTGACGCGGATGTACGCCCCGGAGGTGGAGCAGACGGCGTACCGGGTGGTGCAGGAGGCGCTGACGAATGTCCACAAGCACGCGGCGGGGGCGAAGGTGATGGTGCGGCTGGCCCACCGGGAGGCCGAGGTCGCGATGCAGGTGGAGAACGGTCCGTCGTACGGCGCGGCCGACGCCGGGCTCCCCAGCGGCGGGAACGGGCTGGTGGGGATGCGGGAGCGGGTGCTGGCGCTGGGCGGGGTGTTCGTGTCGGGGGAGACGGACGCGGGTGGCTTCCGGGTGTCGGCGGTGCTGCCGCACCGGGACAGCGCGTAGGTCGTGTCTTCGAGGTCCCGCCCGGCCCGCGGCGCCTGGCGCGGGCACCTCGCCGCGTGGTCGTAAGTCGGCCGGGTACACCCCGTACGGGACCGGTCCTCCGCCTTGCACCGCACCGCACCGGCCGCCGCGGGCCCCGCCGTGCGGGCGGACGGCGCCACTTCGAAGACACGACCCAGCGGGGGTCCCGTCCCCTTCCCGCCGTTCCTCCGGTCCGGCCGCTCAGTCCGATGTGAGCCGCTGCGGCTGCGCTCCGGTCACCAGTGCGGCGAGCGCGTGGTCGATGTGCGGGCCGAGGTACCAGTCGCCGGTGTGGTCGACGGAGTAGACGCGGCCCGTGGCGTCGACGGCGAGCACGGCCTGTCCGCCGCCCTCCTCGCCGATGGGGCTGATCTCGGTGTCCAGGGAGCGTCCGAGGTCCCCGAGGGTGCGGGCGAGATGGATGCCGGCCAGCGGGTCGAACCGTACGGTCGTGGGGGCGATCTGCCGCCCCGGTCCGGGCCCCGTCACCGTCAGCCCGCCGAACTCCGCCCAGATCTCGACGACGGCCGCGAACACCGCGTGCCTGTGTCCCGCCGGGGTGACGTGGGCGCGCAGCGCGTCCGCCCACTCCTCGGCCTGCCGCATGTCCCAGCGACCCGGCTGCCAGCCGGCTTCGCGCAGGGCCGCGTCGACGGCGACGGGGAAGCGGGTCGTGGTGAGGTCGGGCACGGGGTCGTCAGCCGTTCTGCGTCGGGTCGACGGGGCGTACGCCGAACTGGGCGAGCATCGCCGTACAGGAGCGGCAGGGCGGCGCGTAGCTGCCGTGCAGCGGGTCGCCGTCCTCGCGGATCCGGCGCGCGGTGAGCTTGGCGTGCTTGAGGGAGCGGCGGGCCTCGCCGGGGGTGAGGGGCTTGCGCTGGGCGCGTTTGGAGCGGGCGCCCTCGACGGCGGTGAGATGCCGGGACAGCAGGATGGCTTCGGGGCAGCGGCCGGTGAATCGTTCACGCTGGCCGCTGGTGAGGGTGTCCAGGAAGTCCTGTACGAGGGGGTGCAGGGCGGGCGGCTGGTCTGCCTTGCCCGCGGTGCAGGTGAGATTTTCACCACGCACGGACAGCGCGGCGGCGACGGCGGGCAGGATTCCGTCGCGGCGTTGGCGCAGGACGGGCGCGCGGTGCGGTTCGGTGCTGCTCCAGCTCAGGCGCGGGTCGCCGGAGGGGGCGACGGCCGGGGTCCCGGTGGGTCCGTTCAGGGTTCCGTCCGAGGTCGCGGGGGTGGTCCCGGCGCGGTCGGCCCCGGCGATGTCCGTGACGAGGCGCCCCGACGTCGCTGCCCGGCGGTCCGGTGAACCCAGGCGTGAATCACCTGATGTGTCCTGTTGTGCTGTGTGCAAAGCGTTGTCCCTCCCTACGCAATCCCCACGCAATCCCCCGAGTTGCGGGGGACAGCCTGCCAAATGTGACACGTCGTGCGGAAGCCGGGGCGGGTTCGGGGCGTGGCATCGTCGCTGCGTGACCTGGGGTGACCGGTTGTCACCGGCACCCGAACGAGTGCCGTGGCGAGGGCCGTCGACGGACCGGAGGGGCAGCGTCCCCTGTTGCTTCACCGCATAGGCTGTGCCGAACCAGTCAGAAGCCAGCAGGGGGCATCCGCCATGACGACAGGTCGGCCCGGGCAGCAAGCCGCGCCACCGAACGCGGCCTACGCCGGGCAGGTCGTGCAATTCCCGGACCCCGTCCGGGCCTCCCGCCACCCCAGGGGTGTGCCGGTGGACGGCAGCGGCTTCCCGGACTTCTCGCCGTACGCGCGCGCCGCCGCCGAGATCGCCGAACCCCCGGAGGGCTTCGGCGTCGACGAGTTGCGGCTCACGGACTACGTGTCGGCCAACGCCGCACTGCACGCCGACGGCCATGAACTGTGGAACACGATCCCCGCCGTGGCGACCCCGCACGGCTGGACCTGGCACCACGCGCCGAATTCGCGCCGGCTGCTGCTGGTGCCGGTGGAGGTGAAGGCGCTGCTGCGTCATCACGGCGGACTGGCGACGACCCCGGTGGACCACGGCAAGCGCGGGACGCGTCCTCTTCAGGAGACGCGGCCGGTGCACTTCGGGCTGCCGAAGGGCTCGGTGTCCGTGACCGAACAGCAGTTGCTCGGTGTCGAGGAGGACCTCGGCTACCGGCTGCCCGGCGCGTACCGCACCTTCCTCAAGGCGGCGGGCGGCTGCGCCCCGGTGGGCGCGGCGCTGGACGCGGAGCTGGGGCTGCTGGTGGACCAGCCGTTCTTCACCGTCCGTGAGGAGGCGGCGGTCAACGACCTGCTGTACGTGAACAAGTGTCTGCGGGACCATCTGACCAAGGACTATCTGGGCGTGGCGTTCGTCCAGGGCGGCATCCTCGCGGTGAAGGTGCGGGGGGATTCGGCCGGTTCGGTGTGGTTCTGCGCGTACGACGACGCACGCGACCGGGACGGCTGGAGCGTGCAGGAGCGGGTGGAGCGCCTGCTGCTGCCCTGTGGTGAGGACTTCGACGCCTTCCTCACCCGGCTGGCGGGCAATCCGCCGGAGCTGGACACGGTGGCGAACCTGATGGTGGACGGCGGCTTCGCCCGCGCCGTCCCGGTGGAGGGATGAGCGCGATGGTGACATTCGCTCAGGCGCAGGAACGCGCGGACGAGTGGGTCAACGGTGACGTGCCCGCGTACCAGCACCGCGAGGTGCGGGTGCGGGAGTTCGAGCTGGGCTTCGTGGTGTGGGCGGAGGACCGCGCGGACGGTCCGAGGTCGGACGGCGGTCTCCAGCGGCTGGTGATCGCCAGGGACAGCGGTGAGGCGACGCTGTGGCCGGGGCTGCCGGTGGGTGAGGTGATCCGGCGGTACGAGGAGGAGTACGGGGCGCAGGCGCAGGCCCCGGAGCCGCCGACGGCGCCGCAGCGCATCGACCTGAACCAGACGTCGTTCCTGCTGACTCCGCCGGAGTGGTTGCAGGACGCGGCGGACAGGATGGGTGTGCCGGGGTCGCCTTCGCCGTCCTCGGCCTCGCCGTCGTCGCCGTCGTCGCCGTCCTCGTCGTCCGGGTCGTCGTCCTCGTCGGTGGGTTCCGGCGCGGGCGCGGGTTCGTCCGGTGGCGGTGGGTACGGGCAGGGCGCGCCCGCGGAGCCGGTCTCGGCCTCGCAGAGCAGCAGTTCGCCGTGGCCCGACGCCGACCGCAGCGGGGACCACGGGTCCGCCGGGTCCGGCGGCGGGGCGCGGGCCGGTGCGACTCCCTGGGCCGGCACGGACACCAACGCCGCCGGTGAGGACGTGTCGGTGGGGCTTCCGGCGACGGTCTTCGCACCGCCGCTCTCGGGCGCGGACGACGACGACACCCCGCCGCCCGGTGCGGCGGCCGACGCTCCGACGGCGCTGATGTCCGGTGGCAGTCATCTGCCGCGCACGACGCTGGCCCCGAGCCTTGACCCGGACGCCGCGGGCGGCAGCGGGCCGGGTGCGCCCGGCCCCGGTTCCGGTCCCGGTGACATCGCCGACGCGGCGACGAGCAAGGCGACGCCGCCGCCCGGCGGCGCGCGTGGCGCGGGCCCCTCGACCCCGCCGCCGCCCGGTGTTCCCGGTCCGCCCGGCGCCCCGGCAGGCGGGTACCAGCCGACACAGCTCGCCCCCCAGGTCGGTCCCGGCGGACCGGGGGGCCCGCAGCCGCCCGGACCTCCCGGTGCGCCCGGTACGCCGCCTGGTCCGCCTGGTCCGCCCGGTGTTCCCGGTACGCCGCCGCCCGGTGGTGTCCACCACGCCGCGACGATGTTCGCGGACGCCAGCCAGGGCGGTCAGTCCCCGTCGTCCGGCGGCCCTCGTCCACCGGGCCCGCCCGGACCTCCGGGTGCGCCCGGTGCGCCCGGCATGCCGCCTGGTCCGCCTGGTCCGCCCGGTGTTCCCGGTACGCCGCCGCCCGGTGGTGCCCACCACGCCGCGACGATGCTGGCGGACCCGAGCCAGGGCGGCCGGCACGGTGTTCCCGGCATGCCGCCCGGTCCGCCCGGTGCCCCTGGTGCGCCCGGCGCCCCCGGTACGCCGCCCCCCGGTGGTGTCCACCACGCCGCGACGATGCTGGCCGGCCCCGGTGCCGTACCCGGCCCGCCGCCCGGTCCCCATCCGCCCGGCCCGCCCGGTGCGCCTCCCGGCGCTCCGCCCGGTTCGTACGGCTATCCGCAGCAGCCCACCGGCATGCCGACGGTGGGCCCCGGCTACCAGGCCGTGTTGCGCTACCGCGCGCCCGACGGCTCCGAGGCCCAGCTCATCCGCCGCTCGGCGCCCGGCACTCCGCACCCCGAGTGGCAGATCCTGCACGAGCTGCGCGCCATGAACGTGCCGCCGCAGCAGGTGCTGGAGCTCCACACGGAGCTGGAGTCCTGCGAGCTGCCCGGCGGTTACTGCGCGCGCATGATCCGCGAGACCTGGCCGCAGGTACGGATCACCAGCGTCGCCCCGTACGGCAGGGACCACTCCAGCCGTCAGCAGGGCATGCAGCATCTGCTCACCCACCAGGGCGAGCTGCACCAGGTCGCGGACGGTCCGGCGCGGCCCGCCCCGGTGCGCGCCCCGCTGCCGCAGGTCCCGCCGGCGCAGCCGGTTCCGCCGGAGGCGATCGCGCAGGAGCTGGCGGGCGCGTTCGGCCCGCAGGGCATCTGCCGCTTCGACCAGCGGGCGGTCTCCCGTCAGGGCGTACCGGAAGTCGTGGCGCGCACGCTCGTGTGGGCGGGGCTGCCGGGCGACTTCGGTCCGTTCTTCTGGGCGCAGCCCCCGCAGCCCGTGGTGCCGACGCTGGCCGAGCTGGCCGCGCAGCGGCAGGTGCAGCCGGCGGCGGACGCGGGCTCGTACCTGGTCATGGGCAGCGACTTCGGCCGGGCGATCTGTGTCCAGTACGGCACGGCGCACATCATGGCCGTGTCGGTCGAGACGGGTCCGGGCGGTCAGACGATCCCGCCGCAGTTCGTGAACACCGGGCTGCCGGAGTTCACCCGCTCGATGGCGCTGCTCGGCCGCATGTGGCGGCTGCGTTTCGGTCTGAATCCGGAGCAGGCGGGCCGCTGGACGGTCGACTTCCAGGCGCAGCTGGCCGCGATCGACCCGGCGGCGCTGTCGTCGCCGGAGAGCTGGTGGTCGGTGCTGCTGGAGCAGATGTGGGACGGACTGCTCTGACCGGACGGACGGCGCTGCGGCCGCGGGGAGCCGGTCCGGCGCTCCCGGCGGGCCGGTGAGATCCGCCACGTACGACCCCGAGTGAAGGCGCCCACCGTGGACCACGGTGGGCGCCTTCGCCGTGCCGGTACCGGGATCGGGCGGTGGCTTGAACGCGTCGGCCGCGTCCTCGGTACGGAAGCGGCGCCGGGGACCCGGCGTCAAATGCCGCATCCTTGAGAAGGATGGACGGGTGGGACGTTTCCGCGAGGACGTCCGCTTCTGTCACCGTCGGTCGGAGAGAGGCTTCAGGAATGGCTGCTGCACGGGCATCGGCTCACGGCTTCGATCCCGTCCGGGGCCGTGGTTACCGCCCCGAGCAGGTCGACCGGCGGGTCACGGAACTGGCCAGGGACCGGGAGGACGCCCAGGCGCACGAGCGGCGGCTGACGGAGCTCGCCGGGCGTCTGGAGGCGGAGGCCGAACTGCTGCGCCGGCAGGTCGAGGCGCTGCCGCCGCAGACGTACGAATCGCTGGGTGACCGGGCCCGGGAGATCCTGGCCCTGGCCGCCGAGGAGGCGGACGCGGCGCGTGCCACGGCCCGGGAGGACGCGCAGGCGGTGTCCGACGCGGCGGACGACGACGGCCGCCGGACGCGCGAGGCGGCCCGCGCGGACGCGGAGGCGCTCACGGCCGACGCGGACGCGCACGCGGCACGGACGGTGGAGGGCGCGCGGGCCGCCGCCGACGGGCTGCGGACGGCCGCGCGCCGGGACGCCGAGGAGGTACGGGGCGCGGCGCAGACGCGCTTCGACGAGATCCGGCAGCGTACGGAGGCGCTGCTCACCGAGCTGTCCCAGGAGCAGGCGGAGCGACTGGCCGCGACGGCGCGGGAGTTCACCGACCGGGACACGGCGGCCCAGGCCCGCCAGACGGAGCTGGCGGCCCGCTCGGACGCTCGACTGGCGGACGCCAGGCGTGCTTTCGCGGAGGCGGAGGAGCACGCCGGGCACATCCGGGAGGACGCGGCGGCTCGCGCCGAGGAGCTGATCGGGCGGGCACGCGCGGCGCGGGAGCGGACGGTCCGGGAGACCGAGCGGATCCTGCGGGAGCACACCGAGGCCCGTGAGGAGGTGCGGGCGCGGATGACGCATGTGCGCAACAGCCTGGCGGCGTTGACGGGCCGGGCTCCCGCGCAGGACGGGACGGAGCCGGCGGACGACCGGCCGGCCTCGTAGGGCCGCAGGGCCGGCCGACCGGGCACCCTCGTACGGCCGGACGGCCGGGCGCGCCCTCACAAGGAGGAGCCCGTCGCTCAGGGGGCGTCCGTAGCGGTGTCGCCCGCCCTGCTCGGCCGGGTGTCCGGGGCCGGATCCGGCGCGGGGTCCTGGTGTACGGGGAAGCGGCGCGGCGCCACGAAGAGGAGCACCAGCAGACAGAGGGCGGCGGCGCCGGCCGCCCCCAGGAAGACGGCGTCGACCGCCGAGTCGACCGCGCGGCGCAGGAAGTCGGCCGCGCCGGCCGTCAGGGACGCCGGATCGTCCAGGGCGTGCGCCACGGAGTCGAGTTCGCGCGGGAGGCCGTCGGCGGGCGCGTCGGCGAGCCGGCTGGTGAGGATGCCGTTGGCCAGCGCGCCGAACAGCGCGGCGCCCACGCTCTGGCCGAGCTGGCGGCAGAAGAGTATCGACGCGGTGGCCGTACCGCGCTCCGACCAGCCGACCGTCCCCTGTACGGCGATGATCAGCGGGAGCTGGAACAGTCCGAGCGCCCCGCCGAGCAGCAGCATCAGCAGCGCGGGCTGCCATGCCTGGCCGGGGAAGGGCAGCAGGGGGAAGGCCAGCAGGACCAGCAGGGCGAAGGACATGCCGGTGATCGCGGTGCGGCGGAAGCCGACACGGTTGTAGACGCGGTCGGCGAGGGCCGCGCTGATCGGCCAGGTCAGGGTCATCGCGGAGAGGACGAAACCGGCGGCCGTCGGGTCGAGGCCCAGCACGGACTGGGCGTACGTCGGCAGGAAGACCGTCGGGGCGATCATCAGCAGCCCGAGTGCGCCGAGCGCGAGGTTGACGGCGGCGATGGGGCGGCGCCGCCAGACCCAGCCGGGAATGATCGGTTCGGCCGCGCGCCGTTCCACCAGGAAGGTCACGGCGGCGAGCAGCGCGGTGCCGGTGAGGAGCGCGATCGAGGGGGCGGAGAGCCAGGGCCAGGCGACCCCGCCCTGGACGAGGGCCGTGATCAGGAGCGTGCCGGTGGCGAAGACGGCGAGCGCGCCCGCCCAGTCGACACGGGGCCGGGGCGGGGTGACCGCGCGCCCCGGCCCCCGCTCCGTACGGGTGGTGTCCGCCTTCTCGCGGGCGCGTGTGCGGCCGGGCTCGTGGAGGTGGCGGACGGTGAGGTACAGGGCGAGCGCGCCCACCGGCAGATTGATCAGGAAGATCCAGCGCCAGTCGGCGTACCCCGCGAGCAGCCCGCCGACCGCCGGGCCCGCGATGGAGGAAGCGGCCCACACGGTGGAGAGCCTGGCCTGGATCCTGGGGCGTTCCTTGAGGGGGTAGAGGTCGGCGGCGATGGTCTGCACGGTGCCCTGGATCGCGCCGCCGCCCAGGCCCTGGACGACGCGGAAGGCGATCAGGGATCCCATGTTCCACGCGGTGGCGCAGAGGACCGAGCCGATGAGGAAGAGGACGATGCCCGCGATCAGCACGGGCTTGCGGCCGAAGGTGTCGGAGAGCTTCCCGTACACGGGGAGGGTGACCGTCGCGGCGAGCAGGTAGCCGGAGAAGAGCCAGGAGAAGACGGAGAAGCCGCCGAGGTCCCCGACGATCTGCGGGACGGCGGTGGAGAGGACCGTGCCGTCGAGCGCGGCCAGTGCCATGCCGAGCATCAGCGCGGCGACGACGGGACCGCGGCGGCGCCCGGGTGCGGCGCGCTCGGGTATGGCGGTCACAGAATCCCTTCCCTATGCAGGTATCTCCCCGGACACCATCTCATCCGACCCCGGCACCGCGGCAGGGTGCGGCCTGTGCCCCGGAGGCAACCCTCAGAGCGGCTCCACCCCGGGGTGGAGAGCCCTTAGGTGGTTCTCCCTACTTACGCCCAGGGACGGTTCGTCCCGCTGGAGGAGGAGAAGAGGCGTGCCGGTTCTTTAAGTTGGTCTTACACCGCACGGGGGCCGGCCGGGGGGCCGGGCGGTGAGGGGGAGCGGGTCCGAGGGGGGGCTACCACCCGGAAATCCTGAGGAAAACCTCAGCAGAAGTCTGAGTTTTTCCCCAGCGCGCCGGAGGGGCTCGGGCGCGCAGACTCAAGTCCGAGCCGGCGGGAGCACCCACCGGCCCGTCTGCCGCACGACGGCCGGTCGCGCGACACCACGTCGCGCGGCCGACCGCCGCGGACACACCACCACACCACCAACACCGGCGCGGGGCGCGCAGTGTGCCTCAACACGCCTGACCATCGACGGACTTTAGGAGATTCACCGTGACAACGGCTGTGACCATCCCCAAGCACGGGGGCACGGGAGGGCGCTTGGCCGTCGCCGCGCGAGCGCGCCAGGTCGTCAAGGCCTACGGTGCGGGGGAGACCCGGATCGTCGCGCTCGACCACGTCGATGTCGACATCGACCGCGGGCAGTTCACCGCGATCATGGGCCCTTCGGGCTCCGGCAAGTCGACGCTGATGCACTGCCTCGCCGGGCTCGACACCGTGACCTCGGGGGAGATCCATCTCGACGAGACCGAGATCACGAAGCTCAAGGACAAGAAGCTCACCCAGCTGCGCAGGGACCGGATCGGCTTCATCTTCCAGGCGTACAACCTGCTGCCGACGCTGAACGCGCTGGAGAACATCACGCTGCCGATGGACATAGCGGGCCGCAAGCCCGACCGGCAGTGGCTCCAGCGGGTGGTGGAGACCGTCGGGCTCGCCGAGCGGCTGGGGCACCGGCCGACCCAGCTCTCCGGCGGTCAGCAGCAGCGCGTGGCCGTCGCCCGCGCGCTCGCCGCCCGGCCCGAGATCATCTTCGGTGACGAGCCGACCGGAAACCTGGACTCGCGGGCCGGCGCCGAGGTGCTGGACTTCCTGCGCAAGTCGGTGGACGAGCTGGGGCAGACCATGGTGATGGTCACGCACGACCCGGTCGCCGCCTCCTACGCGGACCGCGTGCTGTATCTCGCCGACGGCCGGATCGTCGACGAGATGCGCAGCCCCACCGCCGAGCAGGTCCTCGACCGGATGAAGAACTTCGACGCTCGGGGGCGGACGTCGTGACCGTCGTCAAGACCTCCGTGCGCAACTTCCTCGCGCACAAGGGCCGCATGGCGCTCTCCGCCGTCGCCGTCCTGCTGTCGGTGGCGTTCGTCTCGGGGACGCTCGTCTTCACCGACACCATGAACACCACGTTCGACAAGCTCTTCGCGTCGACGGCGTCCGACGTCACCGTCAGCCCCAAGGGCGCGGCGGCGGCCGACGAGTCACCGTCGCAGACCGGGAAGCCCGAGTCGCTGCCGGCCTCCGTCGTCGGCCGTGTCGAGAAGACGCCGGGCGTGAAGTCCGCGGAGGGCGCGGTCAGCAGCATGAGCGTCACCGTCGTCGACACGGAGAACAAGAACGTCGGCGCGTCCTCCGGCGCCCCGACCATCGCGGGCAACTGGACCGACAACGACCTCAGGTCGATGGAGATCACCTCCGGGCACGCCCCGCGCGGTCCCACCGAGGTCATGGTCGACGCCGACACCGCGGACAAGCACGACCTGAGGCTCGGCGACGAGCTGCGCACCATCGCGGTCACGGGCGACCTGCGGGCACGGATCGTCGGGATCGCCACCTTCAAGGTGACCAACCCGGGCGCCGCCGTCCTCTACTTCGACACCGAGACCGCCCAGCGCGGACTGCTCGGCGGGACGGGCCTGTTCACGCAGATCAACGTCGTGGCGGACACCGGGGTCAGCGACGCCCGGCTCAAGGCGGACCTGGCGGGATCGCTCGGGGGCACGTACAAGCTCCAGACGCAGAAGGAGGCGGCGGACGCGGGCCGGGACAGCGTCGGGTCGTTCCTCGACGTGATGAAGTACGCGATGCTCGGCTTCGCCGGGATCGCCTTCCTCGTCGGCATCTTCCTGATCGTCAACACCTTCTCCATGCTGGTCGCCCAGCGGACCCGCGAGATCGGTCTGATGCGGGCCATCGGGTCCAGCCGCAAGCAGGTCAACCGCTCGGTGCTGCTGGAGGCCGTCCTGCTCGGGATCGTCGGCTCCGTCGCCGGTGTCGCCGCGGGTGTGGGACTCGCCGTCGGGCTGATGGAACTCATGTCGTCCATGGGCATGGAGCTGTCCACCCAGGACCTCACCGTGAAGTGGACGACCCCCGCGATCGGGCTGGTGCTCGGTGTCGTCGTCACCGTCTTCGCCGCGTACATACCGGCCCGCAGGGCCGGGAAGATCTCGCCGATGGCGGCGCTGCGGGACGCCGGTACGCCGGCCGACGGCCGCGCCGGACGGATCCGGGGCGCGATCGGGCTGGTCCTCACCGGCGGCGGTGCCGCGGCGCTGCTCGTCTCCGCACAGGCCGACAAGGCGGCCGAGGGCTCGCTGTTCCTCGGCGTGGGAGTCGTGCTCACGCTCATCGGCTTCGTCGTCGTGGGTCCGCTGCTCGCCGGCTTCGTCGTCCGGCTGCTGAGCGGCGTGGTGCTGCGGGGCTTCGGCCCGGTCGGCCGGATGGCCGAGCGCAACGCGCTGCGCAACCCGCGGCGGACGGGAGCCACGGGCGCGGCCCTGATGATCGGTCTGGCCCTGGTGGCGTGTCTGTCGGTGGTCGGTTCGTCGATGGTCGCCTCGGCGACGGACGAGCTGGACAAGACCGTCGGCGCGGACTTCATCATCCAGTCCGGTACCGGTCAGCCGATCGTGCCGCAGGCCCAGGAGGCGCTGGAGAGAGCCCCCGGAATCGCGCACGTCACCGAGTACCGGCTGGTCGAGGCCAGGCTCACCACGCCCGACGGGAAGACCGTCGGTGAGGACCTGGTGGCGGCGGACTCGACGTACGCGCGGGATCTGCGCCGCGAGACCGTCGGGGGCGAGCTGTCCGCCGCGTACGACCGGGACTCGATGTCCGTCGGCGACGTCTTCGCCGAGGAGCACGGTGTCGGGGTCGGCGACGAGCTGACCGTCGCGTTCAAGGGCGGCGAGAGCGCGAAGCTGAGGATCGCGGCGATCACCTCGGACGACGTGTCGGTCGACAAGGGCGCCATGTACCTGTCCATAGCGACCGCCGAGCGGTATCTGCCGGCCGAGCGGATGCCGAAGAACATGATCATGTTCGCGGCGGCCGAGGACGGCAAGGAGAAGGAGGCGTACGCGGCGCTGAAGGACTCGCTCGCCGCGTACCCGCAGTACAAGGTGCAGGACCAGACGGACTTCAAGCAGGACCTGAGGGACCAGATCGGCCAGCTGCTGAACATCGTCTACGGTCTGCTCGGACTCGCGATCGTCGTCGCCGTGCTGGGTGTGGTGAACACCCTCGCGCTGTCGGTCGTGGAGCGCACCCGGGAGATCGGACTGCTGCGGGCCATCGGCCTGTCACGCCGTCAACTGCGGCGCATGATCCGGCTGGAGTCGGTCGTCATCGCCCTCTTCGGCGCCCTGCTCGGTCTCGGCCTGGGCATGGGCTGGGGCACGGCGGCGCAGAAGATCCTCGCCCTGGAGGGCCTGGAGGTCCTGGAGATCCCGTGGCCCACCATCGCCGGGGTGTTCGTGGCCTCGGCCTTCGTGGGACTGTTCGCCGCGCTCGTCCCGGCGTTCCGGGCGGGCCGGATGAACGTCCTGAATGCGATCGCCACGGATTGACGGTCCGGTGGCGGCCGACCCGCCGCCACCGGCACCCGCTAGGTGATTTTCGGCTCCGGTGGGCGTCCTTGACGTCCACCGGAGCGGTTTTTGTCCGCCCTGGTCAGGGCTGTGCTGACAACAAGCTGCGCGCGTAGATGCAACAAGCTGACACGTCCCGGCCCCCCATTTCGAGACACCCGCTGTCATGGTCGTGCCACCGGAAAGCGATCCGGTCCGACGGAACGATTCAACAGGGGGAATTGTGCTCGGCGTACCGCACTGCAACTCCAAGAAGACCACGGCCCGTTCGCGTACCGCTCGCACCCTCCGCTCGGCACGGACCGCACTCGCCCTCGGTGTCTGTACGGCCGCGCTGACCCTGTCCGCGGGGACCGCGTCGGCCTCCGCCCCCGTCGCGGCGCCGGGCGCGCCCCACCCGGTGACGGCGTGTGAGTCGGCCGCCGCCGCCGTCGTCGTCCCCGAGAAGGCCGCCGGGACGGCCCTGGCGTTCTGCAAGCTTGTCAACGGCTGGGACTAGGCGCGGCCGGTGCGGTTTCAGCTCCTCGGGCCGCTCAGCATCGCGGACGGTCCCGACACCGTCGTCCTCCAGCCGTCCAAACCCACCATCCTCCTCGCCTCGCTGCTCCTGCACGCCAACACGGTCGTGTCCGCCGAGTACCTCCAGCGGACCATGTGGGGCGAGGAACAGCCCGCCACCTCACGTGCCGCGCTCCAGACGTGCGTCCTGCGGCTGCGCCGGCTGTTCACCAAGCACGGGGTGACCGAGACCCCCATCGAGGCCGTGCCCGGTGGCTACCGGATCACGGCAGGGCCCCGGCATCTCGATCTGATCGGCTTCCGCGAAGAGGTGCGGCGTGCCGCCGACATCACCGAGCCGGAGAGCGAACTGCACGTGCTCAAAGGCGCGTTGTCGCTGTGGGAGGGCTCCGTACTGGCCAATGTCCGCTCCGACGTACTGCACCGCGACGAAGTCCCCCGGCTCGTCGAGGAGCGGCTGCGGACCCTGGAGCGCGCCTGCGATCTCAAGCTGCTGCTCGGCCGCTGCGGCGAGGCGCTGGTGGAGCTGTGGAGCGCCAGCAGGGCCCACCCCGGCCATGAACGGTTCCGCGAACAGCTCATCGAGGCCCTCTACCGCACGGGCCGTCAGACCGAGGCCCTGGCCGAGTACCGGACGGTCAAGGAGTACCTGCACGACGAGCTGGGCGTGGACCCGTCGCCCGCGCTGCGCCGGCTGGAACTGGCCATCCTGCGCGGCGAGGACCTCGGTCCCGCCGACGACCGCCACCCGGCGGGCGCCGCGTACACCCTGGCTGGCGGCGCCGAGCGCCGCCCGCTCACCGCACCCGCCGCGCCGCCCTCGGCGGTCGTGGAACCCGTCGCGGCCGTGCACTCCTTCACCGGGCGCGAGGCCGAGACCGGCGCCCTGCTGGAGCGGCTGACCGCGCCCGGCCCGGAACCCGTCACCCTCCTGGTGTCGGGAGCGCCCGGAATCGGCAAGACCGCGCTGGCCCGGCACCTCGCCCACCAGGCCAAGGACAGTTTCCCGGCGGGGCTGTTCATGGTGCGGATGGTCGCCCCGGACGGTACGCCGCGCAGCCCCGACGACGCGGCGGCCGAAGTGGCCGCCGCGCTGCGCGACCAGGTCCGCGGCGAACGCGCCCTGCTGGTGCTGGACGACGTGGTCGACGCCGACCAGGTCCGCCCGCTGCTGCCGGCCGGCGCCGACGGCGCGGTCGTCGTCACCAGCCGGCGCGGTCTCGCCGGACTCGTCGCCACCCACGGCGGCTGGGTGCTGCGGCTGGGCACCTTCACCGAGGCGGAGTCGTACGCGCTGCTGGTCGCCGTCCTCGGCGCCGAACGCGTCGAGGCGGAACCGGAGGAGGCCCGCCGGCTCGCCGACGCCTGCGGGCACCACCCGCTCGCGCTGCGCATCATGTCGGCCCGGCTGCTCACCCGGCCGGCGCTGCGGCTGGCCGACTCCGTCAGCTGGCTCGCGGAGGACCCGCTGGCCCGGCTCTCCCTCGCCGACTCGCCGGAACTCTCGGTGCACCGCGTCCTGGGCGGGGCGCTCGACCGGCTCGACCCGCGGCTCGTCGAGGCGTTCCTGAAGGTCGCCGCGCAGATCCCCGACCACTTCACGGCCGAGGACGGCGTGCGGGTGCTGGGGACGTCCCCCGCCGAGGCGGACGACGTACTGGACCGGCTCGCCGACGCCGGGCTGCTGGAGGAAGGGCCGCCCGGCCCGTACCGGGTGCACGAACTGCTCCGCGTGTACGCGCGCAGAACCGCGCCGTTTCGATCCCGACCGATACAGAAGGTGTGAATCCCATGGCTGCAGAAGCGACAGCGACTCCCACGGCCGTCGCGCCTCCGGCGGCACAACAGACCGAGACGGCGCCCCCTTCGGCCTCGGACGCTTCGGCTGCCCCGGCACCGAGCCCGGCGGTTTCCGCCTTCGACGCCCTGGCCGGCACCAGACCCCGGGTCCGCCGGGACGTGCTGTTCACCGAGACGCCCGGCGGGGTCCTCTTCCACAACGCCGACGGCGGCTTCCACCTCACCGGCCGCACCGCCTACCGGTTCGCCTCGCTGATGGTGCCGCACCTCGCCGGCCACCACCGGCTCGGCGACATCTGCCAGGGCTTCGGCCCCGCCCAGCAGGCCATGGCCGCCGAACTGGTCAAGACCCTCTACGAGCGCGGCTTCGCCCGCGACATACCCGAGGAGGAGGCCGACCCCGCCGCCGCGGACGCGTCCGGTGCCGACGACGCCCTCACCGACGCGGTCACCACCCGCTTCGCCGCCCAGATCGCGTACGCCGACCACTACGCCGACGGCGCCCTGGCCCGCTTCCGCCGCTACCGCACCACCCGCGTCGCGATCCTCGGCACCGGCCCCGTCGCCCGCTGGTGCGCGCTGAGCCTCGTCCGCAACGGCTGCGCCGCACTCGCCGTCGAGGGCGACGCCGACCGCGACCCGGCCCTGCTCGCCGAGATCGCCGAACTGGCCGCCCAGGACTGCCCGGTGACCCTCGACACCCTCACCGCGCGCCCCGGCT
Source organism: Streptomyces sp. NPDC104581 (assembly GCF_055583685.1). Classification (NCBI taxonomy): domain Bacteria; kingdom Bacillati; phylum Actinomycetota; class Actinomycetes; order Kitasatosporales; family Streptomycetaceae; genus Streptomyces; species Streptomyces sp. NPDC104581. The sequence continues at coordinate 90,094 of NZ_JBVJNN010000008.1, read as the reverse complement.
GGACCGCGCTCGACGGCTACGACGTCGTCGTCGTGACCGGCCCCGACGCCTCCGCCCGCACCCACGCCCTGCTTCGCGCGGGCGTGCCGGAGGGCACCACCCTCATCCCCGCCTGGACGTTCGGCCGCAGGTCGGTCACCGGGCCGCTCAGCAAGGCCGGTTCGACCGGCTGCTGGTCCTGCGCGGTGCTGCGCCTCGGCGGCAACACCGACGCCGGCACGGCCGCCGACATCTGGAGCGAGGTCGCGGGCGGCGCCACCGGCGGCGCCTCGGGGCGGTCCGCGCCGGCCGGCCCCGTCGCCGCGATGTCCGGCAACCTCCTCGGCTACGAGATCTTCCGTCTCACCACCGGCGTGCTGCCCGCCGAGACCGAGGGGCAGGTCCTCGTCCAGGACCTCGAATCCCTCGACGTCATGGCCGAGCCGGTCCAGCCGCACCCGCGCTGCGGGCTCTGCGCGCCCGCCGCCGCGGCCCCCGGCCCCGCGCTGCCCGGCGGACTGACCCTGCCCGTCACACCGACCGTGGAGAGCGCCGGCGACGCCGAGGCGCTGGTCGAGGACCTCAACCGGATCAGTACGGTGCTGGTGCGCCCCTTCACCGGCGTCTTCGGCCGGTACGACGACGAGAGCCTCACCCAGACCCCGCTCAAGATCAGCCGCGTGGAGCTGGCCGTCGGCCACGGGCCGCGCCGGCGGATCGCCGCCTTCGACGTGCACCACCTGGCGGGCGCCCGGCTGCGCGCGCTGTACGCGGCGGCCGAGGCGTACGTCGAGCACGTCGTGCCCCTCGCCCCCGAGACCCTCGCGCCCGGCGCCCCGGCACCGGCCGACGCGGTCGTCCCCGACCGTCTGACCACGGGCGGCGGCACCGGCGCGGACGCCGAAGCGGTCGGCGCCTGGCTCACCGCGACCTCGCTGCTGACCAAGGAGTCCGTCAGGGTGCCGGCCGCCGCCGTGCGGCCCTTCGGCCCGTACAACACCGACCGTCTGCACCAGGCGACCACCGCCGGCGCGGGAGCCGGCCCCACCCCGCAGGAGGCCGCGGGCCGCGGTCTGCTGTCGGCGCTCGCCCACGGCGCGCTGCTGCGCGCGGTACGCGGCGAGGCGCGGGGCGCGCTCGTCACCTCCCCGGCGGCCGGGGAGCCGGACGCCGACCCGGAGCTGGTGTTCCTGCTCAAGTCCGTGCCGAACGTGGGGATCCGGGCCGAACTCGTCGACCTCGGCGAGCAGGAGCACTCCGGCGCCCATGTCGTGCTGGCCCGTGAGACGGGCGGCGCGGACGGGGACCGGCCCGAGGGGCTGGGTCGCTGGGCCGTGGCGGCCGGGCTCTCCCGGACCACCGCCGCGTGCGCCGCGCTGCGCGACCTCATCGGCCAGGTGCAGCTCGACGCCGAGGACCCGGATTCCGCGGTCGACACCGGCGACCCGCTGATGGGTGAACTCGCCGCCGCCACCGTCCTGCTGACCGCCGATCCGGTCGCCGCCGACGCGACGGCCACCACCTTCGACGCGGTCCTCGACCGGCTCCGCGAGGCCGGGCGCGACGTGCTGTACGTCCCCACCACCCCGGCCGACCTGCCCGCCGGCGGCATCAGCACGGCGCGCGTCCTGCTCACCACCGGTCCGGCCACCGGCCGCGACGGCGCCGTCACCACCGGCGTGGAGGGTGCGCCCGATGCCCGCTGAGCCCTGGGCGCGGTCGGCCCACGACCTCGCCACCCTGATGCGCCGGGGCTTCGACGCGGCCTTCGAGCCCGCGCCCGCGCTCGACGTCGCGCCGCTCGGCGTCCACGACGCGTTCGCGGACGGGGGCCCGGCCGACGGGGAGCCGGCGGACGCCGTGCCCGTACGGTTCTACGGCCGGCACGCCGTCGTCGGACCCTTCCCGGAGCCCGGCGCGGCCACGCACCGCCCCTGCGCCCGCTGTCTGGCCCGCCGCTGGCAGGCCGTGCGCTCCGTCGCGCTGCGCGAGGCCCTGGAGCTGGGCTCCGGCACCAGGGCCGCCGGGGAGTCCCCGTACATCACCCCGTTCACCGCCGACGCCCTCGCCGGGCTCGTCGCGGCCAGACTCGCCGGGACGGGGCCGTCGACCGGCTCCTTCCCGGCGGTCCACCTCGTGGACCTCCAGACCCTTCGGACACGGCACTACCCGCTGGTGCCCGACCCCGAGTGCCCGCGCTGCGGACGCGCCGAGGAGGACACCGCCGAGGCGGCCGTCCTCACGCTCAACCCCGCGCCCAAGCACAAGCCGGGCAGCTTCCGGCTGCGCGACATCAGCGCGTACGAACTGCCCGTGGAGCCGTACGCCAACCCCGTCTGCGGCTCCCTCGGCCCCTCCGTCGTCCAGGACATCTCCTCCGCCTCCACCTCGGCCACCATCGGCTGCTTCTCGATGCGCAGCGGCGACTACCTGCGCGAGACGTTCTGGGGCGGCCACGCCGACACCTTCGCGCAGAGCGTGCGCATCGGTGTCCTGGAGGGACTGGAGCGGTACGCGGGGATGCGTTCGCGCGCCAAGGTCGCCGGCGTCCACGGCTCGCTCAACGGTCTGCGGTCCGCCGGGGAACGCACGCTCGATCCACGCGACGTCGGCCTGTACTCCGAGGAGTTCCACCGGGCCAACCCGCGCGTCACCCCGTTCCACCCCGACCGTGAACTCCCCTGGGTCTGGGGCTACTCGCTCCGCGACAAGCAGCCCGTCCTGGTGCCGGAAGTGCTCACGTACTACCACGCGCCCGGTCTGGAGAACCGGTTCGTACAGGAGAGCTCCAACGGCTGCGCGTCCGGCGGCTGCATGGAGGAGGCCGTGTACTTCGGCCTCATGGAGGTCGTGGAACGCGACGCCTTCCTCCTCACCTGGTACGGGCGTGCCGCCCTGCCCGAACTCGACCCGCGCACCAGCACCCGCGCCGCCACCCGGCAGATGGTCGACCGCCTGGAGATGTACGGGTACGAGGCCCGCTTCTTCGACACCCGGATCAGCTTCCCCATCCCCGTCATCACCGGTGTCGCCGTCCGTCCCGACGGCGGCAGGGGCCGGATGTGCTTCGGCGCGGGCGCCGGACTCGACCCCGAGTCCGCGCTCGCCGGGGCGCTCTGCGAGATCGCCACCGACGCCGTCAACCTCCAGGGCCGCACCGAACGCGACGAGGACCGGCTGCGCGCCATGGCCACCGACTACGACAAGGTCGCGGCGCTGCACGACCACCCGCTCGCCTACGGCATCCCGGAGATGGGCGACAACGCCCACTTCCTGATCGGCGAGCCCGGCGCGCCGCGGCCGCCGAAGCGGTCCCTGGCCCGGGCGTACGGCGACGGATCCCTGCCGCCCGTCTCCGACGATCTGCGCGACGACCTCACCCGGTGCGTGAGCGCCGTCACCGACAAGGGATTCGACGTGGTCGTCGTCGACCAGACGATGCCCGAACAGCGTGACCTCGGACTGACGACGGTCTCCGTGATCGTCCCCGGCCTGCTGCCCATCGACTTCGGGTGGACCCGGCAGCGCGCGCTCGGCCTGCCCCGGTTGCGCACCGCGCTGCGCGAGGCGGGGATGCGGGAACGCGACCTGACCGACGCCGACCTGAACCTGGCGCCGCACCCCTTCCCCTGACCCGAACCCCCGAGAGGAGTCCCACCATGGGGTACGCCCATGACTACGCCGCCGCGATCATGCAGCGGGGCCGGGTCCCGATGGCACCGGCCGATTTCGTGCCGAACTGGTCCGACGGTCCCCGCAAGGCGAAGTACTACCCCGGGGTCGACAGCCTGCCGCTGCCCGCCGCCGGCTATCCGGCGCACGCGAGCCTGGACCGCGCCTTCGACGGCGCCGCGGGCGCGACGGACCCGGCCACCGGGGAGGCGGCGTTCGACCTGACGTCGCTCTCCGGCATGCTCCTCGACTCCTACGGACTGACCGGCCGCCGGCTCGGCGTCCAGGCCAACACCGACCTGAGCGCCCTGCCGTTCTACCCGCTCGCCAACTGGTCGCGCGGCTCCGCCTCCGGCGGCGGCCTCTACCCCGTCAGCGTCTACTGGGTCTCCGGTCCGAGCGGCCCCGTCACACCGGGCCTGCACTACTACTCCACCCGCCACCACGCCATGCAGCGCCTGCTCACCGGCGACGTGTCCGGCGAGGTGCGGGAGTCGCTGGGCGGATACGGGGCGGACACCGACCAGTACCTGGTCCTGGGCATCAAGTACTGGCAGAACTCCTTCAAGTACAACAGCTTCTCCTTCCACGCCGTGAGCATGGACCTCGGCGCCGCCGTGCAGACCTGGCGCATGTGGGCGGGTGCGCGGGGCCTGTCGGTCGAACCGGCGATGTGGTTCGACGAGGCGCGGCTCCAGCGGCTCCTGGGCGTACGGGGCGAGGAGGAGGGCGTGTTCGCGGTCGTCCCGCTCAAGTGGGCGGGCGCGCGGGCGGGTTCGGCCCCGGTCGCCGGGTCCGGCGCCCTCTCAGGTCCTGTCTCCGTGCGGCGGCGTGACGTCGAGCGCTCCCGCGAGGTGTTCACCTTCGACGCGCTGCTGAGGATGCAGGAGGCCACGTCGGCGCACGCCACCGAACGGCCCGCCCCCGGCGCGCTCGCCCCGGCGGCGGCGCCCCCCGCCGGCGCGGACCTGCCGGTCGCGGCGCTGCCCGCGCCGCGGCCGATGCCCGCCGACGTACGGACCGTGCTGCGCCGCCGGCGCAGCAGCTTCGGCCGGTTCGACGCGAGCAGGCCCGTCACGGGCGAGCAGCTGGCGGCCTGCCTCGCCGCGTCCGCCGCGGGCGCGCGCCTCGGCGGTGACACCGGCACGGGCCGCGACGGCGACGGCGTACGGCTCACGAAGCTGTACGCGTTCGTCAACCACGTCGAGGGGCTGGAGCCGGGCGCGTACGAGTACGACCCCGACGCCCGTGAGCTGCGGCTGGTCAAGGCGGGCCGCCCCGGCGAATTCCTCCAGCGCAACTACTTCCTCTCCAACTACAACCTGGAGCAGGCCGGCGCCGTACTGGTGCCCACGATCCGCACCTCCGCCGTCCTCGACGCCGTCGGCGACCGCGGCTACCGCCTCGTCAACGCCACCATCGGAGCCGTCGCGCAGTCCGTCTACACGGCGAGCAGCGCACTGGAGCTGGGCTGCGGTGTCGCCCTGGGCTTCGACAACGTCTCGTACATCGAGGAGCTGGGGCTCGACGCCACCGGCGAGGCGCCGCTCCTGATCATGATGATCGGCAACGAGCGCCCCGCACCCGCCGACTTCCGGTACGAGATCGCCTGAGCCCGCGCCGATGACCAACCGGATGGGAAGCATGATGTCTGACCAGACCCGCGACGCGCGGGACCAGGACCCGAGACGCGCCTTCATGCTGCGCGTCGCCGGGCTGCCGATCGAGACCGTGCGCGCCCTGCGCTGCCCGGCGAGCCGCCGCTGGGCGGACACCGTGCTCGCCGAGGACGAGCGGCTGCGGGCGGCGGGGGAGCGCGTCGGCGATCTGCTGCACGATCTGGTCGGCCGCACCGGCGACGGCGCGGACGCCGGGCCCGACGAGGCCGCCGACCGGCGCGCGCTGCTGAAGCTGCGCCGCGAGGTGTTCAACAACCGGCTCCCGCAGCGGCCCGGCGAGGCCCTCGCGCTGGTCGCCGGACGCGACGCGGCGGCGGGCGAGGCCCTGTCGCGGTGGCTGCTCGACCGGCGTGACCTGGCCGCTCTGCGGGCCAACGGCGCGGAGCTGTTCGCCGGCGAGAGCGCCGAGGCGCGCGCCGCGCTGCGCGCCGTCGCGGGCGAGGAGCGGCTGCGCAAGGGGCTGCTGCTGGCCTCGCCGACGCTCGACGCGCAGATCGACGCGTTCGTGAAGGGGGAGGGCAAGCCCGACAAGCGCCGCAGGAAGATCGAGCGCTCGCTGCTCTCGTACCTGTACCGCACCGTCTGCAAGACCAGCCCCTTCTCCACGTTCACCGGCGTCGCGCTCGGTGAGTTCGACGAGTCCCGGGAGGACCCGGCGGGCGGGGACGGCTTCGAGGTGCGGTTCGCCGAGAAGTGGACCGGGCACGCGCGGCTCAACGTCGTCGCGCTGGGCCGCCTCGCCGAGTGCGTCATCGCCGACCCCGTACGCCGCGCCGATCTGCCCGTCGCGCCCGCGTCCGGCTGGGGCAGGGACGACGACCGGGTGCGTTACGTGCGCCGCTGGATCACCACCGGCGACGACGACACCGCCGTCACCTTCGACGCCGTGAAGGACCGGCTGTTCTTCCTGCGCCGCAGCGGCACCCTGGAGCGGCTGCTCGACTTCTTCGAGGAGAACCCGGCGCTGCGCTACGGCGAACTGGCGGCATGGCTCGCCGAGGACGCCGGGGCCGGCGCGGAGGAGGTCGAGCAGTACCTCTCCGCGCTGCTGGACATCGGCATGGTCCAGGTCCCCGCGCTGCGCACGGCGGTGCACGACACCGACCCGCTGCGCGCCTTCCAGCGGTCGCTGCGCGCACTGGACCGGCCCTGGGCAACCGCGCTGGCGGACCGGCTGGACGAGGCCGTCGCGCTGACCGACCGGTTCGCCGGGGCGGAGCCCGCCGAGCGCCGCGAGGTGCTCGCCGCGCTCCGGGCCACGATCGGCGACGTCCAGGTGGAACTGGGCGCCGAGCGGCCGAGGGTGCCGCAGACCCTGCTGTACGAGGACGCGGCGGCCGGCCGTGAGACGTCGATGGACCTCGCGGCCTGGCGCGAGCTGACGGCTGAGCCGCTCGCCCGGGTGGAGGGCGTCCTGCCGGCCTTCGACCTGACCCTGCCCCAGCGCGTCACCTTCAGGGGTTTCTTCCTCGCGCGGTACGGACAGGGCGGGCGCTGCGACGACCTCCTCAAGCTGGTGCACGACTTCCACGAGGACTTCTTCGACCAGTACATGACGTTCACCGCGAGCCGTACGACGTTCGACGCGGACGGCCGCTACGTACCCGAGGTGAACTGGCTCGGGCTGCCGCAGCTCAAGGCCATCGACTCGGCGCGGCAGATGTTCATCGACCGGATGCGCGCGCTCTGGGCCGCGGGGGCGGAGGGCGACGACGCGGACATCGATCTCGACGCCCGATTCCTCGCCGACATCACCGCCGAACTCGCCCCGGCCGCGCCCACGTTCGCGCCGATGAGCCACCACATCCAGCTCGCCGACCGCCCGCACGACCCGCTGGTCGTCCTCAACCGCTCGTACGGCGGGCTGTCGTTCCCCTTCAGCCGCTTCACCCAGTGCTTCGAGGGGCTCGACAGCGCACTGCTGGCCGCCGCGGACCGGGTAAGGCCGCCGGGCGCGGTGTTCGCCGAGGTGACCGGCGGCACGGTCACCAGCAACCTCAATCTGCACGGGCGGCTCACCGAGTACGAGATCGTCTGCCCCGGCGAGTCCGGCACCCTGCCGCAGGAGTACCGGATCCACCTCGACGACCTGTACATCGAGCACGACGAGAGCGCCGACCGGCTGGTGCTGCGCTCCACCCGGCTCGGCCGCGAGGTGATCCCCGTCTACCTCGGCTACCTCGTACCGCTCGCCCTGCCCGAGCTGCCCCGCACCCTGCTGCTCCTCTCGCCGACCTCGATGGCCCCGCTCAACGTCTGGGGCGGGGTCCCGGAGAGCGCGCCGGTGGGCGGGGTCACCCGCAGGCCGCGCGTACGGCACGGCAGCGTCGTCCTGAGCAGGCGGAGCTGGAGCGCGCCCGCCGCCGGACTCCCGCTGCACGCACCGGGGACCTCCGACGACGAGTGGTTCCTCGGCTGGCACCGCTTCCGGCGCGCGACCGGGCTGCCGGACCGGGTCTTCGTGACCGTCTCCGACTCCGGGGCGCGCGGTGCCACGGGTGCCAAGCCGCAGTATCTGGACTTCGACAGCGCCCTGTCGCTCACCGCGTTCGAGGCGCTGCTCAAAACGGCCGAGGCACGCGTCGTGTTCCGCGAGATGCTGCCCGACGAGGACGGGCTGCACGCCGTCTCCGAGCGCGGCGCCCATGTCGCCGAACTGGCCGTCGAAACGCTGGCCGGCGCGCCCCCCGAGCGGGCCCCGGACCTGCCCGAACCCGAATCCGCGGAGCTCGTATCCGCCGACTCCGCACGGAGGGACGCCTCATGACCGGCTCCGGCCCCTGGCAGGCCACCCACGTCTTCTACGCCGCCAACCCGCGGCCCTTCCTGATCCAGTGCGTGCGCCCGCTGGTCGCGGAGCTGGAGGCGGAAGGACTGATCGACAACTACTTCTTCATCAACTACTGGCTGGAGGGCCCGCACGTACGGCTGCGCCTCAAGCCCGTCAGCGAGGCCGCGGCCCCCGCCGTGCGCGCCCGCACCGAGCAGGCCGTCGACACCTTCCTGGCCGAGCGGCCGGCGCTGTACGAGGTGGACTCCGGGTTCCTCAACGACTTCTACAACACGCTGTTCGAGATCGAGTTCCCCGGCAGCGAGCGCGGCCACTACATGGACGACAAGGGCCGGATGAATCTGCGCCCCAACAACTCGCGCAGCGCCGAGCCGTACGAGCCGGAGTACGGCAAGTACGGCGGCCCCGCCGGGATCGAGCTGGCCGAATGGCACTTCAGGCACTCCAGCGATCTGGTCATCGAGGCCCTGCGCACCAAGAACCTCCATCTGCGGACCGTGCTGCTCGGCACGTCCGCGCAGCTGATGATGGTCATGTCGGGGACCTTCCTGCCCGACGACCGTGAGCTGACGGGCTATCTGGAGAGCTACTACGAGTTCTGGCACAAGGCGTTCCCCGGCACCGGCTTCATCGGGACCGACGAGTACGACAAGAACTACGCGGCGATGGCCCCCGGTCTCACCAGCCACTTCGCCCGTATCAGGGCGGCGATCGGGGCCGGGGAGACCGGCCGGCTGCCCGGCTTCCTCGCCGGCTGGGCCGAGCACTGCGCCGAACTGGACCGCCGGGCACGGCAGCTGGCGCTCGACGGCGACCTGGTGTTCCGGTCCTGGGACGGGGAGCGGGACGAGCGGGTGACGGACCCGTCGGTCGCGCTGCCGCTGCTGCTGTCCCCCTACATGCACATGACCAACAACCGGCTGCACGTCACCATCCGCGACGAGGCGTATCTCTCGCACGTACTGGGCCGGACACTGCGGGAGTCCGTGGCGCCGGCCGGGTCCGGGACGGAGTCCGGCACGGAGCGGGAGACGGAGGCGGAGGCGGTGGGCGCGCCGTGACCGCCCCCGCGGAGCGCGTCGACGCCGACCGGTACCGCCCGGCTCTCCGCCCCGACGTGCTGGTCAGCGACGAGTTCCTGCTCGGCGCCAGGAGCGTGCACCTCGTCAAGAACCCGCGGAGCGGCAAGTCGTACGAGGTCGGGGTCAAGGAACACTTCCTGATGGCGCGCATGGACGGTACGCGCGGTCTGGACGAGCTGGGCGCGGAGTACGCGGCGGAGTACGGCAAGCGCCTCGGCGACGCCAACTGGCAGCGGCTGCTGGGCATGCTGGGGGTCCGGGGGCTGCTGGAGGGCGGCCCCGCGACCCCGCCCGCCGGAACGGCGGGAACGGCCGGGGCGGCCGGGACCTCCGCCACCGACACCGCCGACGAGCCGCCGAAGCGCACCCTGCTGCGCGGCACGCTCCCCCTGGTCGCCGACGCCGACGCGACGGCCGACCGCCTCCACCGCGCCGTCGGCTTCCTGCTCGCCGCGCCCTTCATGGTCCCGCTGCTCCTGCTGATCACCGCCATGGAAGTGGTCGCCGTCGCGCGGCTCGGCGAACTCGTCGACGGCGCGGTGGCGCTCTTCACCAACCCGGTCCTGCTCGCCGGTGTCGCCGCGCTGCTCTGGTTCAGCACCGCGCTGCACGAGCTGGCCCACGGGGTGGTGGCGAGACGCTACGGCGGGCAGGTCGCCGAGATCGGACTGCGCTGGCGCCTGCCCGTCGTGATCATGTACTGCACGGTCGACAACTACCAGTACCTGCGCACCCGCTGGCACCGGATCGCGACCGCCGTCGCGGGCGCGGTGATGAATCTCGCGGTGCTGCTGCCGTTCTGCGCGGTCTGGCTCTTCGTACCGGTGGACGACGCCACCGGCGAGGCGCTGGCCGGGCTGCTGCTCCTCGGCAGTGTGCAGGCGCTGGCCATGCTCGTCCCGTTCCCGCCCCTCGACGGGTACAAGATCGCCGCGCAACTGTGCGGCGCGACCGCGCTCGCCGCCTCCAGCCGGGAGTACGTACGGCTGGCCGTGCGGCGCGACCCGGCGGCCAAGGCGTACCCGCGCCGGGCCCGTACCGCCTACCTCGGCTACACGGCGGGCTCGCTGCTCGTCCTCGCCGGGATCGTGGTGGCCGCCGCCGCGCTGGCCGTCCGTCTCGTCGCCGACTGAGCCCCCGCCCGCGTCCGCACGGCGGGCCCGCACCGCCCGCACCCCCGCACACCCGTCCCGCCCGCAAGGAGACCCGCATGACCCCCATCCCCGCCGACGGCTCCGCCGGCGACTCCACCGAAGGACCCGCCGTCGTCCTCGACACGATCCACAAGCGGTACGGGGAGAAGCGGGCCGTCGACGGCATCTCGCTGACCGTCCCGCGCGGTGAGTTCTTCGGGCTGCTCGGCCCGAACGGCGCCGGCAAGACGACCCTGGTCGAGATCATGGAGGGCCTGCGCCGTCCCGACTCGGGATCGGTCACCGTCCTCGGCCGGCACCCCTGGCCGCGCGACCCCGAACTGCTGCCCCGGCTCGGCGTCCAGACGCAGGCGTCCGCCTTCTTCGTACGGCTCACGGCGCGCGAGCACCTGGAGACGGTCGCCGCGCTCTACAGGGCCGACCGGGAGGCCGCCGAACGCGGGCTCGCCGCCGTCGACCTCACCGAACAGGCCGATGTCCGTGTCGACGACCTCTCCGGCGGCCAGCGCCAGCGGCTGGCGATCGCGTCCGCGCTCGTCCACGACCCCGAGCTGATCTTCCTCGACGAACCGACGGCCGCGCTCGACCCGCAGGCCCGCCGCGCGCTGTGGGCGGTGCTGCGCGCGCTCAAGGGCGCCGGGCGGACCATCGTCTACACCACCCACCACCTGGACGAGGCCGAGGCGCTCTGCGACCGCGTCGCGATCGTCATCGACGGCAGGATCGTCGCGCTGGACACCCCGGGCAAGCTGGTCGCCGCCAGCAGCTCGCTCACCCGGCTGGTGGTCCCCGCCGACCGGCTCTCGCTCGCCGACGCGCGGGCCATCCCCGGTGTGCTCAGGGCCACCGAGGACGGCGACTCGGTCGTGCTGGAGACCGAGGACTCGGGCCCGGTGCTGTCGGCGGTCGACGCGCTCGCCGGACTGCACGGCGTACAGACACGCACCGCCAGCCTGGAGGACGTGTACCTCGAACTGACCGGCAGCCCGCAAGCGTAGCCCGACGCCCGCACCGAGAGACGGAGCACCGACACGATGAGCACCACGAGCGCCGCCGGCAACCCGCCCGGTACGACCACGACCACGGCGCGTCCGCGCGCCATGAGCGCGTACTCCGCGCTGAGCAAGGCCGGTTACAAGGCGTACACCCGCGACAAGACCACCCTCTTCTTCACCTTCGCCTTCCCCCTCCTCTTCCTGATCGTCTTCGGCCTGATCTTCCACGGCATGACGGTCGAGGAGAGCGGGCGCCCCTACATCAACTACATCGCCCCCGGTGTGCTGTCGTGGGGTGTCGCCAACGCCGCCGTCTTCGGCGTCGGGTTCGTCATCATGCAGTGGCGCCGCGACGACCTCCTGCGGCTGATCCGGATGACGCCGACCCCGCTGCCGACGATCCTCGGCTCGCGCTACGTGCTGGCGCTCGCGATCGGCACCGTGCAGGCGGCGATGTTCGTGCTCGTCGCGATGCTGCCCTTCTTCGGGCTCGAACCGGCCGGGAGCTGGCCGCTGGCGCTGCCCGTGCTGTTCCTCGGCATCACCGCGTTCCTCGCGGTCGGCGTGATCGTCGGCTCGTTCGCGAGGACCCCCGAGGCGGTCGCCGCGGTCGCCAACTGCCTCATGGTGCCGATGGCGTTCCTGTCCGGATCGTTCTTCCCGCTGGACGCGATGCCCGGATGGATGCAGAACGTGTCGCTGGTCCTGCCGCTGCGCTACTTCAACGACGGCATCTCCGCCGCCATCACCGGTGACGGGGGCGGCGGCGACATCCTGGTGGCCTGCGGCGGCATCATCGCCTTCGCCGTCGTCTTCGGCGCGATCGCGCTCAAGACCTTCCGCTGGAGCGACCAGTCATGACGACAGGGACGGTCACCGCATCGGCCGCGGGGGAGGAGGCGGGGGCGGCTGTGGCCCCCGCCGCCGCCGACGGCAGCCCGCTGGAGCGCGGTCGCGCGCACCTCCAGCACGCCCTGGACGTACGGTTCGGGGCCGCCGCGTCCGCCGCGTCCGCCGGGTCTTCCGCGTCCGCCGGGTCCGCCGGGGGAGCCCTGCCGGCGCCGCTCGTGGTGCCGCTCGGCGCCGCCGACGTCCTCGGCTTCGGACTCCCCGATCCGTACGCCGCCGTACGCCCCCGGGCCAACGTCCAGCTCACCGCGCGCGCCGTACTCGTCGGCCCCTGGGGCGGTACGGCCGGCGCCGCCTGCGGCCAGTGCCTCGCCATCCGCTGGCAGCGGCTGCGCAGCCGCTCCGAGCGCGAGGCACTGGAGCTGGGCCACGAACCGCACGGCTCCGCCGACTGGCCGCTGCTCACCGACTACGCCGTGGACGCGGTCTGGGCGGCGTACCGGGCCGTCCGAACGGGGGAGTTCACCCCGCCCGCCACCGGCGCCCCCGACCGGGAGCTGCCGCAGGTCACCCGGATCGACCTCGGCACGCTCGCCCTCGCGACGTTCCCGCTGCTGCCCGAACCGGTCTGCCCGTCCTGCGTCCCCGAGCGCCCGGACACCGCCGAGGCCGCGCGCATGCGGCTGACGGCCAGGCCCAAGCCGGACCCGGACGGCTACCGGCTGCACCCGCTCGGCTCGTACCCGCTGCCGACCGCCGCGCTCGCCAACCCCGTCTGCGGCACGCTCGGTTCGGACACCTGGATCAACCCGACGTCCACCACGACCGCTCCCGTCGCGGGCACCAACTTCGTCCGCGGCTACGCCGGTCTCAACGACGTCACCTGGAGCGGCCAGGCCAACAGCTACTCCACCAGCCGGACCCTGGCCTTCCTGGAGGGACTGGAGCGGTACGCGGGCACCCACCGCCGCCGTGGCACGAGCCCGGTCGTCGACTCGTACAGCAACCTCGCGGCCGACGCGCTGAACCCGGCCGACCGCGGCTTCTACTCGGACGCGACGTACGAGAAGGACCACCTGGTCAGCCCGTTCGACCCGGACCGGCCGATCCCCTGGGTGTGGGGCCACTCGCTGCGCGACGAGCGACCGATCCTGGTCCCCGCGCGCCTGGCGCACTACAGCGCGGGCGTCGAGGCCGACAACTTCGTCTTCGAGTGCTCCAACGGCTGTGCCACCGGCGGGAGTCTGGAGGAGGCGATCCTCTTCGGCCTGCTGGAACTGATCGAACGCGACGCGTTCCTGCTCGCCTGGTACGGCCGCGCCAGACTCACCGAGATCGACCTCGCCTCGTGCGGCAGCGGCACGATCCGCACCATGCTCGACCGGGCCGCGCTGCACGGGTACGACGTGCACGCCTACGACACCCGGATGGATCTCGCCGTACCCGTCGTCACGGCACTCGCCGTGCGCCGCGACGGCGGACTGGGCACGCTGTCCTTCAGCGCCGCCGCCGGCTTCGACCCGGAGGGCACGGTCGACGCCGCGCTCTCCGAAGTCCTCACCTACATCCCCCACCTGCCCTACCAGGTCGCCGAACGCGAGGGCGAACTGCGCGCCATGGCGGACGACTTCCGCAAGGTCCTGCACCTCAAGGACCACGCGCAGCTCTACGGCCTGCCGGAGATGGCGCGGCACGCCCGCGAGTACCTGGAGCCGACCGCGGTGCGCACGCTCGGTGAGACGTTCGCCGACTGGGCCCCGGTCCGGCCGCGCACCGGCGACCTCCTCGACGATCTGCGGCTGCTGCGCGATCAGCTGGCGGGCGCGGGGTACGACGTGATCGCCGTGGACCAGACCACGCCGGAGCAGCGGCGGATGGGGCTGCACACGGTCAGCACGCTCGTGCCCGGTCTGCTGCCGCTCGACTTCGGGTGGACGCGCCAGCGCGCCCTGCTGATGCCGAGACTGCGGACCGCGCTGCGGGTGGCCGGACGGCGTACGGACGACCTGCCGGAGTCGGAGATCAAGGCCGTCCCGCATCCGTTCCCGTGACCGGGCCCCCGGGCCCGTTCGCGTGAGCCGGCTCCCGTGACTCCCCGTGTCATGCGGGGTCTCACGGGCCGCCGTGCCCCCGGGCACGACGGCAGCCGGCCCCTCGCCCGGTGGGGGTGACCACGGGGAAAGGGGCCAGCGGGATCCGAACAGACCCTGACTGCGAAGCCGGATCAGGCGGAGCAGGAGGTGGTGCTGGTGGTGCTGGAGCAGGTGGACGTCGAGGAGCACGACGTGGAACCGGCCAGGACGACCTCGGACGCGTCCGAGTAGTCCGAGATCTCGAAGGTCTCCGACTCGAGCTCCAGGATCTCGTCGGCGAGGGTGGCGAGAACGGTCTTCGGGGCCATGAGGGTCTCCTTCGGTTCTCCGGGGCTCCACCGGCCTGTCCGGTGCAGCTCCCTTGCGATGGCCTCATTCCATCGGTGGGCGCTGTCAGTTGGGCCCGGCTTTCGCTGTCACATCGCTGACACCTGGTGTCAGCGGAACGCGACGCGGGTGCGCGTGCCCTGCCGCACGCTCGAACCTCAAGTAATGCTCAACCATTTTCCAGCAAGGAGGTGAGCGGCGCATGACCCACGCGCCGAACGGGGACACACTCCGAGCATCCACGCCCGCACCGGAACAGGACTCCGCGCCCGCCGGCCCCGCCGCCGTGCCGCGGGAGACCCTGCGGGCCGCCCTCGGGCTCTACCTCGAACTGCACGCCCATCCGGAGCTGTCCGGCGCCGAGACCAGGACCGCCGGACGCTTCGCCGACCATCTGGCGGGCGACGGCGCCACCGTCACCCGCGGCGTCGGGGGCCACGGCGTCGTCGGCGCCCTGCGCAACGGACCGGGACCGACCCTCCTGATCCGCGCCGAACTGGACGCCCTGCCGATCACCGAGCGCACCGGCCTGGCGTACGCGAGCACCGTGCCCGGCACCATGCACGCCTGCGGCCACGATCTCCATCTGGCGTCGGCCGCGGGCGCGTTCGCCCTGCTCGCGGCGGAGAGGAACACCTGGAACGGGACCCTCCTCGTGGTGGGCCAGCCCGCCGAGGAGACCCTGGAGGGGGCGGACGCGATGCTCGCGGACGGTCTCTACGAGCGGTTCGGCACCCCCGACACGGTCCTCGCCCAGCACACCGCGCCCCTGCCCGCCGGGACCCTCGCGCACGGCCGGGGCCCGATGATGGCGGCGTCCGCCGCGCTGGACGTCGTCATCCACGGGCGCGGCGGCCACGCCGGGACCCCGCAGCTCACCGTGGACCCCGTCGTGACGGCCGCCGCGACCGTCATGCGCCTCCAGACGGTGGTCTCCCGCGAGACGGCCCCCTCCGACCAGGTCGTCCTGACCGTCGGGTCGCTGCGCGCGGGCAGCCGGGGCAATGTCGTCCCCGACGAGGCGGAGCTGAGCATCACCGTCCGCGCGGCGACCGACCAGGCCCTGGAACGGGCCGTCGAGGCGGCGAGACGGATCGTCCGGGCCGAGTGCGCGGCCTCCGGATGCTCCGAGGACCCGGACATCACGCTGACCTCCCGCTCCCCGGCGCTGCTGCCCGACCCGGCGGCCACGGCGGCCGTGCGCGCCGCCCACGAGCGGGAGTTCGGCAGAGACCGGGTGCTGGACTGGCCGGGCTCGATGGCCACCGAGGACTTCCCGCGTTTCGCCGCAGGCGGTGTACGGACCGCATACTGGATGGTCGGTACGACGTCGCCGCGCCAGTGGCGCGAGGCCCACTCCGCCGCCCGGCCGGTACCGCCCAACCACTCGGCCGAGTTCGCCCCCGACGTACGGACCGCGCTGCCCGCCGGTATCGCGGCCATGGCGACGGCGGCCAGGCAACTGTTCAAGGAGACACGGTCATGATGACGGCCCAGTGGGACGTCCAGGACACGCCCGGCTATGTGGAGGTGGTGACCGTCCGCGAGGACAGCACCGCCCCGTCCGCCGAAACGACGGTTATCCGCCTGCTCGGCCTGCTGCCCGCCCACTGGAGATGCGTACCGGAGGCCGCCGAGGACCGGATCCGCCTGTGGATCGCGCGGGACGCCGCGACGACCGACACCGACATCCACCGCGCGGTCCGCGCGGTCCTCTCGGACACGGCGCTGTGGGGGTGGGCGGAACAGACCTGACCTGGCCGGGGCTTCTCGTCCGGGTGCCGCGGGGCCCGTCCGCCGTTCAGATCCAGCCCCGTTCGCGGGCCAGCAGCGCGCCCTGCGCGCGACTGGCGGCGCCCAGCGACTGGAGCAGGTCCGCCACGTGTCTTCGGTAGGTGCGGACCGAGATGCCCAGCTCCCGGGCGCCCGCCTCGTCCTTGCCGACCGTGCACATCGAGATCAGCACCTGCTGCTCGATCTCGCTGAGCCCGTCCACCGCGTCGGCGGCCTCCTTCGTGACGGTCAGGAGGTCGTCCGCCTGCGTCCAGATCTTCTCGAACAGGGCGATGATGTTGGAGACGAGTCCGCTCTTGTGGGCCAGCAGCGCCCCGCGCGCGGTGTTCTGGGGGTCCACCGGCACCAGGGCCGTGCGGCCGTCGTACACCAGGATCCGCTCCGTGATGTTCTCCGCGACCCGGATCTGCGCC
Organism: Streptomyces sp. NPDC104581; assembly: GCF_055583685.1. Classification (NCBI taxonomy): domain Bacteria; kingdom Bacillati; phylum Actinomycetota; class Actinomycetes; order Kitasatosporales; family Streptomycetaceae; genus Streptomyces; species Streptomyces sp. NPDC104581. Next base: position 73,266 of record NZ_JBVJNN010000008.1, on the reverse strand, counting down.
CCGCGCTTGACCAGTTCGCGCAGGTACTCCCGGGTCGGCAGGTCGTCGAGCGCGGCGGCGAGCACCACATTGCGGATGCGCACCCCGCGCCGCAGACATCGCAGGTCCAGCGGGCGGGACCGTTCGATGTTCTCGGCCGACAGCCTCGTGTACGGCTCCACGGAAAGGATCTCGTCCCGCGCGAAGAACGCGAGGTCGTCGATCCGGTTCCGTATCTCCGACAGGCCCTCCAGCTGCTCGATGCCCTGGACCGGGGGCAGCCGCGAGCCCTGTTCGGCACGCAGACCGTCGACGAGGTCGCGCGCCTGCATCACGCGGCGCAGCTCCTCGTGGAGCGCGTTGAGACGCGCGTCCGTCAGCCGGGCCAGCGCCACACCGGGATCGGCGGGGGAGACGCATTCGAGACTGCTGTCGGGATGGAGCAGGCCCAGCTCCCGCAGCCGTTCGAGACTGCGTCTGGCGTCGTCCTGCTCGGTATGGACCAGCAGATGTATGTCGTCCGCCGATGTATCGGGATTACGGAGAAAATGCCGGTAGATCTCTTCCTCGGCCGGAGAGACGCCGAAGACGGACATCTCGTTGTCGCCCAAGACTTGGCCTCCGCTACTTGATCAATTCATGCCGAGGACGGGTGGGGGGTTCCGGTTGCCGGTCGGTACGGCCCACCGGGATCGCGCACGGTCCGGTGAACCTTGGAGAGACTAAAGGCAACACCATGACTCTGTAGCCGATCTTGCGTGGAACTGTGCCGTAGATGTGGGTGAACCGTGCGTGTCCTCGCTTACCGCCCGCCACCACACCCGCCGAACCGCGCGTAGGTCCCCTGGCCTGGCCTCCGTCTCCCCCTGGGTGGTCTCGGGGCAGTCTCCCCACGGTCTCCGGGGAGTACACGGAGCGCGCGTGGTGTCCACGGGGAGCGGGCCGCGCGGATCCCTCCGGGAGACGTCCACGTCCCCCGGTTCCGCTCCGCCCCCGCCCTGTCCCGTGCGACGGCTGTCCCTCCGGAGTCGTACGCTGGAGGGCCCCCGGCCCGTGACACGTGTCGGGCCCTTCGCGTTGCTCACAGCGCGCGACCACCGCACCGACCCGCACCACCACGCCCCGGAACCGGACGGAAACACCCTTCATGAGCCTGCACGGTCTGCTCGACGCCGTAGTACGAGACCCGGCGCTCGCCGAAGCGGTCGGCGCCGCCGCCGACGGGCACCGCGCCCATGTCGATCTGGTCGGACCGCCCGCCGCCCGGCCCTTCGCCGTGGCCGCCCTCGCGCGGGACGCGGGCCGCCCCGTGCTCGCCGTCACCGCCACCGGCCGGGAGGCCGAGGACCTCGCCGCCGCGCTGCGGTCGCTGCTGCCCGCCGACTCCGTCGCGGAGTTCCCGTCCTGGGAGACGCTGCCGCACGAGCGCCTGTCGCCCCGCAGCGACACCGTCGGCCGCCGGCTCGCCGTGCTGCGCCGGCTCGCGCACCCCCGCGCCGACGACCCGGGCGCCGGTCCGGTCAGCGTCGTCGTCGCGCCCATCCGCTCCGTGCTCCAGCCGCAGGTCAAGGGCCTCGGCGACCTGGAGCCCGTCTCGCTGCGCGGCGGCGGCACCGCCGATCTGGGCGAGGTGACCGAAGCGCTGGCGGCCGCCGCGTACTCCCGGGTCGAACTGGTCGAGAAGCGCGGCGAGTTCGCCGTGCGCGGCGGCATCCTGGACGTCTTCCCGCCCACCGAGGAGCACCCGCTGCGCGTGGAGTTCTGGGGCGACGAGATCGAGGAGATCCGCTACTTCAAGGTCGCCGACCAGCGGTCCCTGGAGGTCGCCCAGCACGGTCTGTGGGCGCCGCCCTGCCGTGAGCTGCTGCTCACACCGGCCGTACGGGAGCGCGCCGCCGAACTCGCCGAGGTGCACCCCGAGCTGAGCGACATGCTCGGCAGGATCGCGGAGGGCATCGCCGTGGAGGGCATGGAGGCCCTCGCTCCGGTCCTCGTCGACGACATGGAGCTGCTGCTCGACGTCCTGCCCGAGGGCTCGATGACCCTGGTCTGCGACCCCGAGCGGGTCCGGACCCGGGCCGCCGACCTGGTCGCCACCAGTCAGGAGTTCCTCCAGGCGTCCTGGGCGGCCGGGGCCGGCGGCGGCGAGGCGCCCATCGACGTCGGCGCGGCGTCGCTCTGGGGCATCGCGGACGTCCGCGAGCGGGCCCGCGAGCTGGGCATGATGTGGTGGTCGGTGGCGCCGTTCGCCGCCGACGAGGAGCTGTCGCAGGACACGCTCAAGCTGGGCATGCGCGCCCCGGAGACGTACCGCGGCGACACCGCCCGCGCCCTCGCCGACACCAAGGGCTGGCTCGCCGACGGCTGGCGCACCGTCTACGTCACCGAGGGCCACGGCACCGCCTCGCGGACCGTCGAGGTGCTCGGCGGCGAGGGCATCGCCGCCCGCCTGGACATCCCCGACGCGCACGGCGGCAAGGGACTGGGCGAGATCACCCCGTCCGTCGTGCACGTCGCCTGCGGCTCGATCGAGTACGGCTTCGTGGACCGGGAGCTGGGCCTCGCCGTCCTCACCGAGACCGACCTCTCCGGCCAGAAGGCGGCGGGCAAGGACGGCGTACGGATGCCGACCAAGCGCCGCAAGTCCATCGACCCGCTGACGCTGGAGGCGGGCGACTACATCGTCCACGAGCAGCACGGCGTCGGCCGCTACGTCGAGATGGTGCAGCGCACCGTCCAGGGCGCGACGCGCGAGTACCTGCTCGTCGAGTACGCCCCGGCCAAGCGCGGCCAGCCCGGCGACCGCCTCTACATCCCCACCGACCAGCTCGAACAGGTCACCAAGTACGTGGGCGGCGAGGCACCCACCCTGCACCGCCTCGGCGGCGCCGACTGGACGAAGACCAAGCAGCGCGCCAAGAAGGCCGTCAAGGAGATCGCCGCCGACCTGATCAAGCTCTACTCGGCGCGGATGGCGGCCCCCGGCCACGCCTTCGGCGCGGACACACCCTGGCAGCGTGAGCTGGAGGACGCGTTCCCGTACGTGGAGACGCCCGACCAGCTCTCCACCATCGCCGAGGTCAAGGAGGACATGGAGAAGACGGTCCCGATGGACCGTCTCGTCTGCGGCGACGTCGGCTACGGCAAGACGGAGATCGCCGTGCGCGCCGCCTTCAAGGCCGTCCAGGACGGCAAACAGGTCGCGGTCCTCGTACCGACCACACTGCTCGTGCAGCAGCACTTCGGCACGTTCTCCGAGCGGTACGCGCAGTTCCCCGTCGTCGTCAGGGCCCTGTCCCGCTTCCAGAGCGACGCGGAGGCCAAGGCGACCCTCGAAGGGCTGCGCGAGGGGTCGGTCGACATCGTCATCGGCACGCACCGCCTGTTCTCCTCCGAGACGAAGTTCAAGGACCTCGGCCTGGTCATCGTGGACGAGGAGCAGCGCTTCGGCGTCGAGCACAAGGAACAGCTCAAGAAGCTCCGCGCCAACGTCGACGTCCTGACCATGTCCGCGACACCGATCCCGCGCACCCTGGAGATGGCGGTGACCGGCATCCGCGAGATGTCGACGATCACCACCCCGCCGGAGGAGCGGCACCCGGTGCTGACCTTCGTCGGCCCGTACGAGGAGAAGCAGATCGGCGCGGCCATCCGCCGTGAACTGCTCCGCGAGGGCCAGGTCTTCTACATTCACAACCGCGTCGAGTCGATCGACCGCGCCACGGCGCGGCTGCGCCAGATCGTGCCCGAGGCGCGCATCGCGACCGCGCACGGCCAGATGTCCGAACAGGCCCTGGAGCAGGTCGTGGTGGACTTCTGGGAGAAGAAGTTCGACGTCCTGGTCTCCACCACGATCGTGGAGTCCGGCATCGACATCGCCAACGCCAACACCCTCGTGGTGGAGCGCGGCGACAACTTCGGCCTCTCCCAGCTCCACCAGCTGCGCGGCCGGGTGGGCCGTGGCCGGGAACGCGGTTACGCGTACTTCCTCTACCCGCCGGAGAAGCCGCTGACGGAGACCGCGCACGAACGGCTCGCGACGATCGCCCAGCACACCGAGATGGGCGCCGGCATGTACGTCGCGATGAAGGACCTGGAGATCCGCGGCGCGGGCAATCTGCTCGGGGGCGAGCAGTCCGGGCACATCGCGGGTGTCGGCTTCGACCTGTACGTACGCATGGTCGGCGAGGCCGTCGCCGACTACCGCGCGGCCGTCGACGGCACGGTGCAGGAGGAGCCGCCGCTGGAGGTCAAGATCGAGCTGCCGGTCGACGCGCACGTCCCGCACGACTACGCGCCCGGCGAGCGGCTGCGCCTCCAGGCGTACCGCGCCATCGCCTCCGCCAACTCCGAGGCCGACATCACCGCCGTGCGCGAGGAGCTGACGGACCGCTACGGCAAGCTCCCCGAACCGGTGGAGAACCTGCTGCTGGTGGCGGGGCTGCGGATGCTGGCACGGGCCTGCGGGGTCGGCGAGATCGTCCTCCAGGGCCCCAACATCCGCTTCGCACCGGTGGAGTTGAGGGAGTCGCAGGAGCTGCGGCTGAAGCGGCTGCACCCCCGTACGGTCATCAAGCCGACCGCCCAGCAGATCCTGGTGCCGCGCCCGACGGCGGGCAGGATCGGCGGCAAGCCGGTGGTGGGCCGTGAACTGCTGTCGTGGACGGGGGAGTTCCTGACGACCATCCTGGGGTCGTGACCCCCTCCAGAAGACTTACGCGCCCGCGCCCGCGCACCGCCCGCCCGGTACTCCCGCTGCTCGTCGCCGCCCTCGCGGTGTCGCTGCTCGCGGGGTGCGACTCCGTCGATCTCGATTCCGCCGGATCCGCCGGATCCGCCGGGTCTTCCGGCTCGGCCGCCTCCGGCGGGGCCGACGGCGGCGCACCGGACGGGCGGGCGACCAGCCCGCTGAAGAACACCGACGGCACCGAGCCCGGTCTCGCGCCCCTCACCGGGGACGCGGACCTGGCGGCGGCCCGCGAACTGATCGCGGCGCTGGAGGTGAAGGGGCGCGGGCCGGGGACCGGCTACGACCGGGACGAGTTCGGCTACGCGTGGATGGACACGGCCGACGGCGTCCCGTACGCCCGCAACGGCTGCGACACCCGCAACGACCTGCTGAAGCGCGACGGCCAGGACATCGAGTTCCGGTCGGGCTCCGACTGCGTGATCGTCTCGATGACGCTCCACGACCCGTACACGGGCAAGGACATCGCCTGGAAGAAGCAGAAGGCGACCGCCGTCCAGATAGACCACCTGGTGCCCCTCTCCTACAGCTGGCAGATGGGTGCCGCACGCTGGAACGAGGACAAGCGCGAGCGGCTGGCGAACGACCCGCTGAACCTGCTCCCGGTCGACGGCCCCACGAACAGCGGCAAGCGGGACTCGGGCCCGGCGTCCTGGCTGCCGCCCAGCAAGCCGGTGCGCTGCGCGTACGTGGTGCGGTTCGCGCAGGTCGCCGCCAAGTACGAGATGCCGGTGACCGCGGCCGACCGGAAGACGATGCTGACGCAGTGCGGCGGCTGACGGGCCCTGGCGCCTCGTGGACGGGCCTCGGCCCGGCGCCGGACGGGCCTTCGCCCGGCGCCGACGGGCCCGTCGGCGTACCGGGTGCGCTCTTGCCCGTGCGCCACGGGGCCCCGCGCGGATACGGTGTCCATGTCGAACCCCGTGTGTGGGTGCGTCACCGGATCCGCGCGATGGGGGCGGGTCCGGCGACAGGGGGATCCATGGATGCGGGTTCGGCGGGTCGTGCCGCTGGATACCCTCGATACGCTTTCGCAGTCGTCCCCCCTGGCCTGTCAGGAGCAGCATGCACGGCCCCGGAATAGCGCATCCTCCGCCGAACGGCACGTCCTCGCCGGGGATGCTCGCCTTCATAAGAGTGATCTTCGTGGGATTGCCGCTGATCTCCTGCGGTTTCCTCGCCTGGGCGGCGACGCTGCGGGTGGCGATCGTGACCAGGTCCGCCCTGAACTGGTGGCTGTTCGTCGGGAACGTGGCCCTCAACATCCTGTGGGTCGTCTTCCTCGCCCAGGACGACACCGACGACTTCAGCAGCCCGGCCGGCAACGCCGGCATGGGCGGCATGCTGATGACCGGCGCCGCCGCCATCGCCTACTACCTGTACGCCGACTTCAAGCACTACGGGCCCCAGCGGCACACGTACGCGGGCTACTACCCGCCGCAGATCACACCGCAGCAGGGATACCAGCCGCCCCCCAACACCGGTTACGGGTACGGCGGTCCGACCCGCCCCATGAACACCCCGCCGGTGCGGAACCAGCCGCAGCCGCAACCCCAGCCGCAGCCCCGGCCACAGAACCAGCCGCCGCAGCCCAACCACACCGCCCCGCCCCGCATCGACCAGGTCCGCGCCGAACTGGACGAGCTCAGCGATCTCCTGCGCCGGGACAGCGGCGAGGGCGACAAGCGGTGAACGCCCGCGTCGTCGCGGGCCGTTACGAGATGGCCACGCTCATCGGCCAGGGCGGTATGGGCCAGGTCTGGACGGCGTACGACCAGGTCCTCGGCCGCCGCGTCGCGGTGAAACTGCTGCGCCCCGACAAGATGGCCGCCGACACCGGCGCCGAGGACATGCGCCGCCGCTTCATCCGCGAATGCCGGGTCACCGCCCAGGTCAACCACCCCGGTCTGGTCACCGTGCACGACGCGGGCAGCGACGGCGACGAACTGTTCCTGATCATGCAGTACGTCGAGGGCACCGACCTCGCGGCCCACTTCGCCACGCACGCGCCCTACCCGTGGCAGTGGGCGGCCTCGATCGCCGCCCAGCTCTGCGCCGCCCTCGCCGCCGTACACGCGGTGCCCATCGTGCACCGCGACCTCAAGCCGCGGAACGTGATGGTCAAGCCCGACGGGACGGTCCTCGTACTCGACCTCGGCGTCGCCTCCGTCATCGACACCGACACCACCCGTCTCACCCACACCGGGTCGGTCATCGGCAGCCCCGCCTACATGGCCCCCGAGCAGGTGATGGGCGGGGCCGTCGGCCCGTACACCGACCTCTACGCCCTCGGCGTGGTCCTGCACGAACTCCTCAGCGGCACCGTCCCGTTCCCCGGCGCGACCGCCCTCGGAGTCCTGCACCGGCACCTGTACGAGCCGCCGATGCCGGTCCGCCGGATCCGCCCGGAGATCCCCGAGACCCTGGAGGCGCTCGTCCTGCGCCTGCTCGCCAAGGACCCGCAGCACCGCCCGGCCGGGGCACAGGAGGTGTACGAGGCGCTCGCCCCGCTGCTGCCCACCCGCGGTGTGGTCGGCGCGCCCGGCTCCACGGGCTCCGGCACACCGCTCGACCCGACCCGCCCCTTCCTGCGCCCGCACGCGCCCTGGCCCGACCGGGCCACCGCCCCGCCGTCCGTACCCCTGCCGCCGCCCAGGCCGGAGCACGTACCCGCCCGGCGCCCCGACGTCGCGGCGGCCGTCGACGAGGCCAAGCGGCTCCTCGGCGAGGGCAGCATCACCCAGGCCGTCGACATCCTCGGCGGAATCCTCCCCGCCGCGGCGGCCGAGCACGGCGAACGCTCACCGGTCGTGCGCATCCTGCGCAAGCAGTACGCGACGACACTGATGGACGACGGCCAGTACCGCCGCGCCCTGCCCGAGCTGCGCCGGCTCGCCGACGACCGCGCGGCCGACGCCGGTCCCGGCGACCCGCAGACGCTCCAGTTCCGCTACGACGCGGCGCAGTGCCTCGAACAGCTCGGCGAGGCGGGCGCGGCGCTGGAGGAGTACCGCGCGGTGCTGCCCTACTACGAAGGCACGGGGCAGCCGGGCGGCGACCAGTCGCGCGCCTTCGACATCAGGCACCGCATCGGGCATCTGCTGCTCGCGGTGGGCGACCACGCGGCGGCGCAGCAGCAGTTGCAGTACCTGCTGTACGACGCGGAGCGGGTCTACGGCCCGTACCACCCCCTGCCGATCGAACTGCGGCGCGGGCTCGACCGGCGGCAGCAGTTCCGGGGCGGCACCACCCGGCGCGCGTAGCGCCTCCGCTCCGGGCCGTCCACGGAAACCGGCTTCGGCACCCCGCCTGTGTCACACTGCGGACCGGGTCCCCGACGGAACAGGATCAGGAGCAGGAGCTCGTGGGCACATGACGGTGCGGGGCCAGCTGATCAGATTCGCGCTCGTCGGAGTCGCCAACACCGGTACGTACTACGCCTGTTACCTAGTGCTGCTGACCCGGCTGCCGTATGTCGCGGCCCATGTCGTCGCCTTCGCGCTCAGCATGACCGGCTCCTTCTTCCTCCACTCCCGTTTCACCTACCGGACCCGGCCGACCTGGCGGAAGTTCCTGCTCTTCCCGCTCACCAACGCGGCGAACTTCACCGTCACCACCGGCGGTGTCTGTCTGCTGGTCGACGTGCTCCACCTGAGCAGCGGATACGCGCCGCTGATCGCCGCCGCCGCGGCGGTCCCGATCACGTTCGCCCTCTCCCACACGATCATGCTGCGCCCCGACCGTGCCCGGCCGGCGTAGACGTGATCGCTTGTTCGGCGAAGTTTTCGAAAAAACTCCGGCCGACTGGATCGGATCCGCCGCCACTGCCTAACATCGATCAACGCACGGTCGTTGTCACGATCCAGGAGGCACCCTTTGCACCGCCGCCGTCGCACAGCGCTCACCCTCACCGCCGCGCTCCTCGCAGCGGCCCCGCTCCTCACCGCCTGCGGCAACGACGCCCACCCCGGCGCCGCGGCCGTCGTCGGCGGCGAGCGCATCGAGGTGTCCGCGCTGCAGGCCCAGGTACGGGACGTACGCGACGCGCAGGAGGCGTCCCCGCAGGCGGCCGAGCTCCTCAAGAACACCGCCCAGCTCGGCCAGGTCAAGCTCAACAGCATGATCTTCGACCGGATCCTGGAGAAGGCCGCGGACGACGCCGGTGTGAAGGTCTCCCGCAAGGAGATCCAGAGCACCCGGCAGGCGGCGGCCCAGCAGTCCGGCGGCGAGGACCAGCTCGCGGCGATGCTCCTCCAGCAGGGCGCGCTCACCCCCGGCCAGATCGACACCGCGATCCGCCGCGAGGTGCTGATGTCGAAGCTCGCGGAGTCGCTCGGCGCCAACACGACGACGCCGGAGGGCCAGCAGCAGGTTCTCGCGACGCTGGTCAAGACGTCCGAGGAGCTGGGCATCGACGTCAACCCGAGGTACGGCGCCTGGGACGTGAAGCAGGTCAGGCTCGGCGAGACCAGCACGCCGTGGCTCACCCAGGTCACCAAGGAGGCACCCCCGGAGCAGGTCCCGGCCGGGGCGTGACCGCCCGCGCCCGAGCCGGGCGCGCCCGCGCGTGAGGGACGGCCGGCGGCCGGGGGTAGGTTGCTTCGGGTGACTGAAGAACCCGCCGTCGACCCCGGCCGTATCGTCCTGCTGACCGTCAGCCACCGGGTCGCGCCCGGTGTGCTGTCCTGGCCCGCCTGGCAGACGCTCCGCGAGGCCGACCAGGTCCTGTGCGCGGACCCCGACCACCCCCAGCTGCCGTATCTGCGCGAGGCCGGCGTCACCGTCGAACGGTCCGCGCCCGGCGCCGCCGAACTCGTCGACGCCTGCGCCGGCGGCCGTACGGTCGTCGTCCTGCCCTCCGGGGAGGGCGACCGGGCCCTCACCGACGGCCTCTCCCGGCTCGCGGGCTCGGGCAGGACGCGCATGCCCGACCTGGAACTGCTCCCCGGCTCGTACGACCTGCCGGGCGCCCGGCTCCTCGACCTCGTCCAGGTCATGGACCGGATCCGCGCCGAATGCCCGTGGTCCTCCACCCGGACGCACGAGGGCCTCGCCAAGTACGCCATCGAGGAGGCGTACGAACTGGTGGAGGCGATCGAGAGCGGCGACCGCGACGAACTGCGCGAGGAACTGGGGGACGTACTGCTCCAGGTGGTCTTCCACGCCCGGATCGCGGAGGAGGGCGGCCCGGACGAGGACGACGAACCGTTCTCCATCGACGACGTCGCCGCCACGATCGTCGAGAAGCTCATCCACCGCCACCCCCATGTCTTCGGCGACGAGAGCGCCGAGACCCCGGCCGACGTCAAGGCGCACTGGCTGCGTACGAAGGCGGAGGAGAAACGGCGCGAGTCCGTCACGGACGGCGTCCCGCTCGGCCAGCCGGCGCTCGCCCTGGCCGCCAAACTCGTCTCACGCGCCACCGCCTCGCCGCTGGACGTGCCCCTCCCGCGCGGCGAGGGCATCGGCTACGAACTGCTCGCCCTGGCCGCCCGCGCCGAGGAGTCGGGCGTCGACCCGGAGGCCGCCCTGCGCGCGGCGGCCCGCGGCTACCGCGACGCGATCCGCGCGGCGGAGGGGCACGCTCCGGCCCGCTAGCCACCCACCGGGGCACGCCCCCACCGCCTGTGCGGCCCGCCGCCCGTGCCGCCCGCCGTCCACCGCGGCCCGTCGGGCGGCCCACCGCCCGCGCCGGCCGCCGCCGTGCGGTCTGCTGTCCGTGCTGCCTGCCGTTGGGGGTCGGTCAGTGACCGGGCCCTTGGGTGGCCCACTGTCGGGGGCTGCATGGCGCCTCGTGGCGCCCCACGGGCGTTCATGCCGACCCCCCGTCCACCGCAGCCGGTCGGGCGACCCGCCGTTCGTGCGGTCTGCCGTCCGGGGCCGGTCAGCGACCGGGCCCCGGCGGCCCACTGCCGGGGACCGGTACGTCTCGCGGGCGTTCATGTCGGCCTCCCGTCCACCGGGGCCGTGCCGTGGGCGTGAGGGTGACCACCTCGTAGCAGCCCCTCGGGGCCTCGGCGTGCGGACAGGCGTGACCCGTTGCGTACGGTCGTCGCATGCAGAACCCGCCACCCGCCGACGCCCCGCCCGAACTCTTCACCTGGGAGTTCGCCACCGACCCCTACCCCGCCTACGCCTGGCTGCGCGAGCACGCCCCCGTGCACCGCACCCGGCTGCCCAGCGGGGTCGACGCGTGGCTCGTGACGCGGTACGCGGACGCACGGCGCGCCCTCGCCGATCCCCGGCTGTCCAAGAACCCCGCGCACCACGCCGAGCAGGCGCACGCCAAGGGGAAGACCGGGATTCCGGGTGAGCGCCGGGCGGAGCTGATGACGCACCTGCTGAACATCGACCCGCCCGACCACACCCGGCTGCGTCGGCTGGTCTCGCAGGCGTTCACGCCCCGGCGGGTGGCCGAATTCGAGCCCCGCGTACAGGAGTTGACGGACGGCCTGATCGACGCCTTCGCGGCGAAGGGGGAGGCCGACCTGATCCACGACTTCGCCTTCCCGCTGCCCATCTACGCGATCTGCGACCTGCTCGGCGTCCCGCGCGATGACCAGGACGACTTCCGCGACTGGGCCGGGATGATGATCCGGCACGGTGGCGGACCGCGCGGCGGGGTCGCCCGGTCCGTGAAGAAGATGCGCGCGTACCTCGCCGACCTCATCCACCGCAAGCGGGACGACCCCGGCGACGACCTGATCTCCGGCCTGATCCGGGCGAGCGACCACGGCGAGCACCTGACGGAGAACGAGGCCGCCGCGATGGCGTTCATCCTTCTCTTCGCGGGGTTCGAGACCACCGTGAACCTGGTGGGCAACGGCACGTACGCCCTGCTCCGCAACCCCGGCCAGCGCGCCCGGCTCCAGCGCTCGCTCGACGCCGGCGAGAGTGCGCTGCTCGCGACCGGGATAGAGGAACTGCTGCGCTACGACGGGCCGGTGGAGCTGGCCACCTGGCGCTACGCCACCGAGCCCGTCGAACTCGGCGGGCAGAGCGTCGCGGTGGGCGACCCCGTACTCGTCGTGCTCGCCGCCGCCGACCGTGACCCGGAACGCTTCGCCGATCCCGACCGGCTCGATCTGTCGCGCGGCGACAACAAGCACCTCGGATACGGCCACGGCATCCACTACTGCCTCGGCGCGCCGCTCGCCCGGCTGGAGGGACAGACCGCGCTCCGCACTCTGCTGACGCGGTTGCCCGACTTGCGGCTCGCGGTCGATCCATCCGATTTGCGGTGGCGCGGCGGGCTCATCATGCGTGGACTGCGCACGCTCCCGGTGCAGTTCACAGCGGTGCGTGACTGACGGGCCGTCAGCACTGTGACTTTCACGTGATCTCCGCTGCATCGACTTGTGACAGACGTTCGAGTACCGCTACCTTCACGTCCGTCTCAGCAGTCACGTGTTCGCAACTCACGTTTCAGCAGTCTCAAGGAAGGCAACCGCATGCGCTCCGGGAACGGCCGGCACCGTCGGCCCCGCCAGGCCCCCGCCCTTGTCGTCGCGGCAGGGGTGACAGGCTCGGCGATCGCCATCCCGCTGCTCGGTGCGACCGGCGCCAGTGCGGCCGACGCCACCACCTGGGACCGGGTCGCCGAGTGCGAGAGCGGCGGCATGTGGAGCGCCGACCTCGGCAACGGGTACTACGGCGGACTCCAGATCTCCCAGGACGCCTGGGCGGACTTCGGCGGTACGGCGTACGCGCCCAGCCCCGACCAGGCCAGCCGCAGCCAGCAGATCGCCGTCGCGGAGAAGATCCTCGACGCGCAGGGGCCGACCGCGTGGCCGACGTGCGCGCTGATCACCGGTCTCACGGCGGACGCCGACAGCGCTCCGGACGGTGAGCCCTCCGGCGGTGCCACCGAGGAGCCGGAGACGCCCGCCGAGCCCGAGCCCGAGCCGACCGAGACGGCCGTCCTGCCCGCCGCTCCCGAGTCGGTGCCCCCCTCCGGTCAGTTCGGCCGTGACTCCGCCGCCGGCGGCGAGAAGCCCGGCACGGGGGAGTCGAGCGCGCGGCCGAGCACCGAGGCCGGCACGGGCAAGGGCAAGCACCGCGGCGAGCCGGCCCCCGAGAGCGACGCGACGACCGGTTCGCCGGAGTCGGCGGACGGTTCGGGCGGTTCTGACGCCTCGGCGGAGGCGGGCGATCCCGGCACGTCCGGCGAGGCGCGTGATAGCGGTCGTCATGCCTCACGGGGTGACGGTTCGGCACGCGACGACGCCGCCGCCGAGGGCTCGTACACCGTCCGCTCCGGCGACAACCTGTGGGCCATCGCGGACGAGCAGAAGGTGGAGGGTGGCTGGCCCGCCCTGTACGAGGCGAACCGTGAGGTCGTGGGCTCCGACGCCGATCTGATCCTGCCGGGCCAGAGCCTCGATCTGGCCGTGGGTCAGGGGTAGTTAGGCGGACTATGTCCGTATCTGCGCAAGTGAGACAAGCGTCTCTTCGCCCCAACTGACACGGTCTGCCCGGCAACTCACCCCACGTCCTTTCCGACCTGCGTAAACAGAGGTTTCCTCGGGGCGGGACGGGCGAATCATCCCGGATGTTCCGTCTTTGAACATCCGGGATGCCTGTGTTTAACGTCTTAACCGCTCGCACCGCGGGCACCGTCGACCGTCACGCCGAATCCTGCCGTCGGTCGGGGGGAGTACTCGTCGCGTCAAGCGCCGAAGGCAGGAGCGGGGGACCCAAGGTAAGTGCCGGTCATCACGGCCGGCTCGGGGTGCAGCCGTGCGCGGGAGGACGTGAAGACGTTCTCCGGCGGCGCGGCCGGGCAACTCACTTGGCCCGAACCCGACAGCTCACCTCGCAGGCGTCGGTGAGGAGATCACGCATGCTGTTTTCCAGCAACTCAGGCAAGGGCAAGCACCGCCGTCCCTCCAGGACCGTCCGCTACGCCACCCTCGCCGGCATCACCGGTGCCGCTGTCGCGGCCCCGCTGCTCGGCGCCACCTCCGCCTCCGCCGCCACCACCGCCGAGTGGGACGCCGTCGCCCAGTGCGAGTCCGGCGGCAACTGGTCGATCAACACCGGCAACGGCTACTACGGCGGCCTCCAGTTCTCCGCCTCCACCTGGGCCGCGTACGGCGGCAGCGCCTTCGCCTCCAGCGCCGACCAGGCGTCGAAGGCCCAGCAGATACAGATCGCCGAGAAGGTCCTGGCGGGCCAGGGCAAGGGTGCCTGGCCGAGCTGCGGCGTCGGCCTGTCCAACGCCTCGAACGACGCCGGCTCCGCCGAAGCGGCCCCGGAGCAGTCCGCCCCCGAGGCGCAGCCGGCCCCGCGGAAGGCCGAGCCGCGCACCGAGCAGGAGCAGCCCGCCTCGCGTGGCGAGACGCGCGGCCCGGTCAAGAAGGGCGACGGCGAGTACAAGGTCAAGGCCGGTGACACCCTCTCCAAGATCGCCGAGGCCGAGAAGGTCGAAGGCGGCTGGAAGAAGCTGTTCAAGCTGAACAAGGACATCGTCGAGAAGGCCGATGTCATCTTCCCGGGTCAGCAGCTCCACCTGAGCTGACCCTTCCCCGGAACCCCGGCCCCGGCCCGGCGCGCCTCACTCCCCCCGGACGCGCCGGGTCCGGGGCCGGGGTCCGTCCGCCGGGTGAATCGGCGTGACTCCGGTGCGACATTCGCCGCACATCGTGCATTCCGGACTCTTTTCGTCCCAGCGGGCGGGCATCGGCCGACCCTCGCCCGGGAGCCGGTTAGGCTCATGCCGCAGGACCAATGAGGCCCCGCACCAACGCGTCACATCCCAGAAGGAGATGCTCGTGCCGTCCATCGACGTCGTCGTAGCCCGGGAAATCCTTGACTCCCGAGGCAACCCAACGGTCGAGGTCGAGGTCGGCCTCGACGACGGCAGCACCGGCCGTGCTGCTGTCCCCTCCGGTGCCTCCACCGGCGCGTTCGAGGCCCTCGAACTCCGTGACGGTGACCCGAACCGCTACCAGGGCAAGGGTGTCGAGAAGGCCGTCCTCGCCGTCATCGAGCAGATCGGCCCGGAGCTGGTCGGCTACGACGCCACCGAGCAGCGGCTGATCGACCAGGCGATGTTCGACCTGGACGCGACGCCCGACAAGTCCTCGCTCGGCGCCAACGCCATCCTCGGCGTCTCGCTCGCCGTGGCGCACGCCGCCTCCGAGGCGTCCGACCTGCCGCTGTTCCGCTACCTCGGCGGTCCGAACGCGCACCTGCTGCCCGTGCCGATGATGAACATCCTCAACGGCGGTTCGCACGCGGACTCCAACGTGGACATCCAGGAGTTCATGATCGCGCCGATCGGCGCCGAGTCGTTCTCCGAGGCCCTGCGCTGGGGCGCCGAGGTCTACCACACGCTGAAGAAGGTCCTGAAGGAGAAGGGGCTCTCCACGGGCCTCGGCGACGAGGGCGGCTTCGCGCCGAACCTGGAGTCCAACCGCGCCGCGCTCGACCTGATCCTCGTGGCCATCAAGGAAGCCGGCTACGCCCCGGGCAAGGACATCGCGCTCGCGCTCGACGTGGCGGCCTCCGAGTTCCACAAGGACGGCTCGTACGAGTTCGAGGGCAAGTCCCGCTCGGCCGCCGAGATGACCGAGTACTACGCGGAGCTCGTCGCCTCGTACCCGCTGGTCTCCATCGAGGACCCGCTCTTCGAGGACGACTGGGCCGGCTGGAAGGTCCTCAACGAGAAGCTGGGCACCAAGGTCCAGATCGTCGGCGACGACCTCTTCGTCACCAACCCCGAGCGCTTGGCCCGCGGTATCGAGGAGGGCTCCGCCAACGCCCTGCTCGTGAAGGTCAACCAGATCGGTTCGCTGACCGAGACCCTGGACGCCGTCGAGCTGGCGCAGCGCAGCGGCTTCAAGTGCATGATGTCGCACCGCTCCGGCGAGACCGAGGACGTCACGATCGCCGACCTCGCCGTCGCCACCAACTGCGGCCAGATCAAGACCGGCGCCCCGGCCCGCTCCGAGCGCGTCGCCAAGTACAACCAGCTCCTGCGCATCGAGGAGATCCTGGACGACGCGGCCGTGTACGCGGGCCGCAGCGCGTTCCCCCGCTTCAAGGACTGACCGGCACAGCCAGTCGTGCGTACGTCCCCGTCCCCGGTCCCGTACCGTGTCCGGGGACGTACGCGCGTACAGAGGCGGTAACGGCAGTACCAGAGGTACGGGGCCCGCTCGGACCTCTGAGGGAGGCGGGACCATGGCCGCGAACCGGGACCGGTTCTCCACCGCGACCAAGATCAGGATTCTGGGCGAGCAGACCGCCGCCCGGGTCTACCGCTCGCAGACCCGCAGGCAGGCCCGCCGTTCCCGGCTCACCGGACGCGCCGCGTTCCTCGTGCTCGTCGTCTGTTCGCTGGTCGTGGCGCTCGCCTACCCGATGCGGCAGTACGTGTCGCAGCGCGGCGAGATCGCCGAGCAGCAGCGGCTGACGCGGGAGGCCCGGCAGCGGGTCGAGGAGCTGCGCGACGAGAGGGCCCGCCTCCAGGACGACGCGTACATCCAGCGCCTGGCGCGCGAGCATCTGCACTACGTGATGCCGGGGGAGACCGGCTACATCATGTCCGACCCCCGGGCGGCCGAGGAGCGCCGCACCGACCAGGGCGCGGCCGACCGGCCCTGGTACTCCAATCTCCTGGACGGCGTCGACAGCGCCGACCGGACGGACAGATAGACACCAAGGAAACCGACGCAGGTATGGAAACGCCCCCTCCGCAGACCGGACGCACCGAACTCACCGAGGCGGACGTCGCGGCGTTCAGGCAACAGCTCGGCCGGCCCCCGCGCGGTCTGCGCGCCATCGCGCACCGCTGCCCCTGCGGGCAGCCCGATGTGGTGGAGACCGCCCCGCGGCTGCCGGACGGTACGCCGTTCCCCACGCTCTACTACCTGACCTGCCCGCGCGCGGCCTCGGCCATCGGCACGCTGGAGGCGAACGGTGTCATGAAGGAGATGACCGAACGCCTCGCGTCCGACCCCGAGTTGGCCGCCGCGTACCGCAAGGCCCACGAGGACTACCTCGCGCGCCGCGACGCGATCGAGCTGCTGTCGGGATTCCCGAGCGCGGGCGGGATGCCGGACCGGGTGAAGTGCCTGCACGTGCTGGTCGGCCACTCGCTCGCGGCGGGTCCGGGAGTGAACCCGCTGGGTGACGAGGCGCTGGCGATGCTGCCCGAGTGGTGGCGCAAGGGGCCTTGTGTGATCCCGTTCACAAACGACGGACCCACCGGCGGACCCGCGGACGGATCCACCGACGAAGCCGCCGGGGCGGACACCTCGGCCGGCCCCCAGGGAGACACCGTATGACCAGGGTCGCGGCGATCGACTGCGGTACGAACTCCATCCGGCTCCTGGTCGCCGACGCCGATCCCGCGACCGGCGAACTCACCGACCTGGACCGGCGCATGACGATCGTGCGGCTCGGCCAGGGTGTCGACCGCACGGGCCGGCTCGCCCCCGAGGCGCTGGAGCGCACCTTCGCGGCCTGCCGTGAGTACGCGGAGGTCGTCAAGCGGCACGGGGTGGACCGGATCCGTTTCGTGGCCACCTCCGCCTCCCGGGACGCCGAGAACCGCGACGACTTCGTCCGCGGTGTGCTCGACATCCTCGGTGTCGAGCCCGAGGTGATCACCGGCGACCAGGAGGCGGAGTTCTCCTTCACCGGCGCCACCAGGGAACTGGCCGGCACCGACCTGGAGAAGCCGTATCTGGTCGTGGACATCGGCGGCGGCTCCACCGAGTTCGTCGTCGGCTCCGACCGGGTCGCCGCGGCCCGCTCCGTGGACGTGGGCTGTGTACGGCTGACCGAGCGGCACCGGCCTGCCGACCCGGCCACCCTCGCCGACATCACCGCCCTGCGCGCGGACATCGCCACCGCCCTGGACACGGCGGCGCGGGACGTCCCGTTCGGCGAGGCCCGCACCCTCGTGGGCCTGGCCGGTTCCGTCACCACGGTCGCGGCGATCGCGCTGGGTCTGACGGAGTACGACTCGGAGGTGATCCATCACTCGCGCATCCCCTTCGAGACGGTCCGGGAGATCACCACGACGCTGTTGTCCTCCACCCACGCCGAGCGCGAGACGATCCCGGTGATGCATCCGGGGCGGGTGGACGTGATCGTGACGGGTGCGCTGATCCTGCTCACGATCATGGAACGGACCGGTGCGCGGGAGGTCGTCGTGAGCGAGCACGACATCCTCGACGGCATCTGCTGGTCGATCGCCTGAGCGGGTGACGGCGGGGTGCCGCGGGCGCCTTCCGGGGTGTCCCGAGCGTCTTTACGGGGGTCTTACGGGGTCTCTGCCCCACACTCCGGAACGAAGTTCGTGAAGTTCTTCACAAGGAAAACCGCCGGGTTGGGCCCACATCGCTCCCCGGGGGCCTCCGGCACCGGCCCGGCGCCCGGACACGGTCGGTCAACGGGCTGTGGCGGCCGTGTTGCGGGGGTGTGAACAGCCCGGTGGTCCACCCCCGTGAAACCCCTCAAGGGCCAGCTCACGAGGGGTGCGGAAGGTTCCGCGGGACCGCCTGGTCCCACCGCGGGACCGGGAGGTCGATCAAGCGGGCCGCGAAGTGTAGCAGAGGTATGGGGGGTGCTTGTGAAGGGGCTCACGAGCACCCCCTCCCGGGCAGGTGGATACTCGATGGCATGAGCACCACGGAGCGTCCCAGGATCCTTGTTGTAGGCGGAGGGTACGTAGGCCTGTACGCAGCTCGTCGCATTCTGAAGAAGATGCGCTACGGGGAGGCGACGGTCACCGTCGTCGACCCCCGCTCGTACATGACGTACCAGCCCTTCCTCCCCGAAGCCGCCGCCGGCAACATCTCGCCCCGGCACGTCGTCGTACCGCTGCGACGCGTGCTGCCCAAGGCTGAGGTGCTCACCGGCCGGGTCACGACCATCGACCAGGACCGCAAGGTCGCCACGGTCTCCCCGCTCGTCGGTGAGGCCTACGAGCTGCCCTTCGACTATCTGATCGTCGCCCTCGGCGCCGTCTCCCGTACCTTCCCGATCCCCGGCCTCGCCGAGCAGGGCATCGGCATGAAGGGCATCGAGGAGGCGATCGGCCTGCGCAACCACGTGCTCGAACAGCTCGACAAGGCCGACTCCACGACCGACGAGGAGGTCCGCCGCAAGGCGCTGACCTTCGTCTTCGTCGGCGGCGGATTCGCCGGCGCCGAGACCGTCGGCGAGGTCGAGGACCTGGCGCGCGACGCGGCGAAGTACTACACGAACGTCAAGCGCGAGGACATGCGCTTCCTGCTCGTCGACGTCGCCGACAAGATCCTTCCCGAGGTCGGCCCGAAGCTGGGCTCCTGGGGCAAGGAGCACCTGGAGAGCCGCGGCGTCGAGGTCTACCTCAAGACCGGCATGGAGTCCTGCGTCGACGGCCGTGTGGTGCTCGGCAACGGGCTGGAGGTCGACTCCAACACGATCGTGTGGACCGCGGGCGTCAAGCCCAACCCGGCGCTCGCCCGCTACGGCCTGCCGCTCGGCCCGCGCGGTCACGTCGACACCGACGCCAAGCTCCAGGTGCGCGGGACCGACTACATCTGGGCCGCCGGTGACAACGCCCAGGTCCCCGACGTGGCCGCCCGCAAGGCCGGTGTCGAGAACGCCTGGTGCCCGCCGAACGCCCAGCACGCGCTGCGTCAGTCGAAGGTCCTCGGCGACAACGTGATCTCCGGTCTGCGGGGCTTCCCGCAGCAGGAGTACAGCCACGCGAACAAGGGCGCGGTCGCCGGTCTCGGCATGCACAAGGGTGTCGCGATGATCGTCGTCGGCAAGATGAAGATCAAGTTCCGTGGCCGGCTCGCCTGGTACATGCACCGCGGCTACCACGGCATGGCGATGCCGACCTGGAACCGCAAGATCCGTGTCTTCGCCGACTGGACGCTCTCGGCGTTCCTCAAGCGCGAGGTCGTCTCGCTCGGCGCGATGGAGACACCGCGCGAGGAGTTCTACGAGGCGGCCAAGCCCGCGCCGGCGCGTCAGACCGCCGCGCCGGTCTCCGGGTCCGGCTCGGAGCAGGACTCCGGCCAGGTGAGGGCCGGGGCCGGGACGCGCGTCAAGGCGTCCTGACCGCGCGCACCCTCCCACCGACCCGAAAGGGCCGCCCGCCATCCGTGGTGCGGGCGGCCCTTTCGCGTGCGCCCGGTCCGAAGATGGGTACGAGACAACAGGTAAGGGTGCGCATCGGTAGAAGTCGGCACAAATTCCATGGCCTGTGCAGCTATTTTTGCCCACCCATTGCGCGCTGCCGGGACTCCCACGCCCCGTCGGCGGTGTTCACGAGTGAGTTGAGCATTTCTGGGATCCCCTTTCACGGAGGTGTGCGCCATGGCCGATGCCGCACTGCGGCTGACCACTCTCGCCGAGGAACTGCTGGGGGCCCCGCTCCCCGTGCGTATCCGTGCCTGGGACGGCAGCGAATCGGGCCCGCCGGGCGCGCCGACACTCGTCGTACGGCACCGCAGGGCCCTGCGCCGGCTGCTGTGGAAGCCGGGCGAGTTGGGACTGGCCCGCGGCTGGGTGGCCGGCGAGATCGACATCGACGGCGATCTGTACGCGGCCCTGTCGCGGATCGCCGGGCTGCTCTGGGGGCGCGGCGCCGACACCGGGGAGTCGGTGCACCCGCTGCGCGACCCGCGCCTGCGCGCCGCCGCCAAGGGACTCGTGGAGATCGCCGGACCCTGGCCGCCGCCACCGCCGCCCCCCGAGGAGGTGCGGCGCAGAAGCGGCGCCCTGCACACCAGGAACCGCGACCGGGCGGCGATCAGCCACCACTACGACGTGGGCAACGACTTCTACGAGATGGTCCTCGGACCGTCGATGGTCTACTCGTGCGCCTACTTCGATGAGCCCGGCGCCACGCTGGAGGACGCCCAGCGCGACAAGCTCGACCTCGTCTGCCGCAAGCTCGGGCTGACGGAGGGCGAGCGGCTGCTCGACGTCGGCTGCGGCTGGGGCTCCATGGCCATCCACGCGGCGCGCGAGTACGGCGTCCAGGTCACGGGGGTCACGCTCTCCCGCGAGCAGGCCGCCTACGCGCGAAAGCGCATCGCGGACGAGGGCCTGACCGACCGCGTCGAGATCCGGGTCCAGGACTACCGGGACGTCAGGGACGGTCCGTACGACGCCATCTCGTCCATCGGCATGGCCGAACACGTCGGCTCGGTCCGCTACCGCGAGTACGCCGACGACCTGTTCGCCCTCCTCAAGCCGGGCGGGCGACTGCTCAACCACCAGATCGCGCGCCGCCCCGAGCGCGACGAATCCGAGTACCACATCGACGACTTCATCGACGCGTACGTCTTCCCCGACGGCGAACTGGCCCCGCTCGGCCGCACCGTCTCCACGCTGGAGGAGGCCGGCTTCGAGGTCAGGGACGTCGAATCCCTGCGTGAGCACTACGCGCTGACGCTCCGTCAGTGGGTGCGGAACCTGGAGCGGCGCTGGCCGGAGGCCGTCCGGACCACCTCACCCGGCCGCGCCCGCGTGTGGCGCCTCTACATGGCCGCATCGGCGCTCTCCTTCGAGCACAACAGGATCGGCGTCAACCAGATCCTGGCGGTACGGTCCCGGGAATCGGGCGACTCCTCCCTCCCGCTGCGCACGCGTACCTGGAACTGACACGAGTCACCCGGCCCGGCCCATGGACCGAGAAGCACGAGCACACAGCACGAGCACCGAGCACGGAAACGGGCGCCGGGGGGGGCCCCCCCCCCCCCCCCCCCCCCCCCCCCCCCCCCCCCCCCCCCCCCCCCCCCCCCCCGTCGACGCCGCCCGGCCTCACTCCGTCTTGATCGCCGTCAGCATGTTCAGCTTCGCCGCGCTGCGCGCCGGCCAGAGCGCGGCCAGCACACCCACCAGCCCCGCGAGCACCATGAAGATCCCGATCCGCTCCCACGGCAGGACCAGTACGTAGCCGGGGACCGAGGAGCGGATCGTCTCGCCGATCGCCCAGGCCAGGAACGTACCGAGCCCGACACCGACCAGCGCGCCGAAGAGCGAGATCACCACGGCCTCCAGCCGGATCATCCGCTTGACCCTGCGACGGTCCAGACCGATGGCCCGCAGCATGCCGATCTCCTGCTGACGCTCGAAGACGGACATCGCGAGGGTGTTGACGACACCGAGCACCGCGATGATCAGCGCCATCCCGAGGAGCCCGTACATGATGTTCAGCGCGGTGTTGATCAGGCCGCCGAACATGTTCCTGATGTCCTGCTGGTCGGAGACGCTGATCGCGGGGTTGTCGCCGAGCGCGTTCACCAGCGCCTGCTCGTTGGCCTCGCTCATGCCGCCGTCCATCGACACGTACACCTCGCGCGTGTACGGCTTCGCCTCGTGCGGCCCCACCAGATCGGTCGAGATCAGCACCGGCGAGACGAACTCGTTGGCCTCGTACGTGGCGCCGATCTTCAGCCGCGCCGTCTTGTCGTCCTGGTACTTCACCGGGACGGTGTCGCCCGTCTTCAGACCCCGGGACTTCGCGGTGTCCGAGTCCATCGCGATCGCGTCACCGCTCAGCGAGCCCAGCGAACCGCTCTCCGTCTTCAGCGCGAGCACCCGCTCGATGTCCCCGGGGGTCACGCCCGAGACGGAGGTGTCCTCGCCCTTGATCTCCAGGTACGACGCCCGCTGCGGGGAGACCGCGCTGACGCCCGGAGCCTTCTCCAGCGCCTCGACCGCCGACTCGTCGAGCCCGCCGCCGCTGGCCATCGTGACCATGTAGTCGGCCTTGATGTTGTCGGTGGTCATCTTGTCGATGGCCTGACCGAGGGTCACACCGATGACGGTCAGACCGGTGACCAGCGTGAGGCCGATCGCCAGCGCGGAGGCGGTGGCGCCGGTACGGCGCGGGTTGCGCACCGCGTTCTGCCCGGCCAGCTTGCCCGCGACGCCGTAGAGACGCTTGAGCAGCGGCTGAGCGAGGGCGATGACCGGGCGCGACAGCAGCGGGATGAGCACGATGATGCCGACGAGCGCGAAGAACGCGCCGCCGCCGATGAGCAGCTTGCCGTCCTTCCCGGCCGAGGCGCCGGCGATGATCCCCGCGGCGCCGATGAGGGTGAGCACGGCGCCGATCGAGTTGCGCAGGATGAGCGACTTCACCGTGGCCACGGCGTGCACGCTGCTCATGGCGGCGACCGGCGGGATCTTCGCGGCCCGGCGGGCGGGCAGCCAGGCGGCGATCAGGGTGATCACCACGCCGACACCGAAGGCGGCGGCGACGGCGACCGGGGTGATCATCAGCGGTCCCGCGGGCACTTTCGCACCGAACGAGCCCATGGCCGAGCGCAGTCCGACGGCGAGACCGACGCCGAGGACGAAGCCGACGGCGGACGCGAAGAGACCCACGACCAGCGCCTCGATCAGCACCGAGCGCTTGACCTGGCGGCGCGAGGCGCCGACGGCGCGCAGCAGCGCCAGCTCCTTGGTGCGCTGGGCGACCAGCATGGTGAAGGTGTTGGAGATCAGGAAGATGCCGACGAAGAGGGCGATGGCCGCGAAGGCGAGCAGCATCTGGTTGATGCCGCTGAGCTGACGCTCGATCTGGTCGGCCTGCTCGGCCGCCAGCTGGGTGCCGGTCTGGGCCTCGGCGTCCTCGGGCAGCAGCGGCTCCACCGCGTCGAGGATCTTCGACTCGGACGCGCCGGGCGCCGCCTTGACGGTGGCGTCCTGGAAGAAGCCCGGCTCCAGGTAGAGCTTCTGCGCGACCGCCGTCTCGAAGAGCACGAGGCTGCCCCCCGCGTTGACCGCGCCGTCCTCGGTGGTGAAGATGCCGGAGAGGGTGTACTCCTTCACCGGCCCGTTGGTCGAGACCCGCACGGGCTTGCCGACCTCGTACTCACCGCGGGACGCGGTGGACTTGTCGAGCGCGATCTCGTCGGCCTTCTCGGGGCCCGTGCCGGCGGTGAAGTCGTAGGCGGCGTCCTTGCCGTCCTCGTCCGGGGAGAAGTTCGTGCCGGTGTTGGACCAGCCGTTGCCGATCAGCTTGCCGTCCGGGTCGGCCACGCCGGCGAAGCCGTCGACCCGTCCGGTCACGGAGGTCACTCCGTCGATGGCGCCGATCTTGTCGAGGGTCTCCGGGCTGAGTCCCGGCTCCGGCTTCTTCCCGTCGGGGCCCGTCTCGTCGGAGGCGTAGCTGGAGACGGAGACGGCCACGTCCTTGTAGCTCTTGGCCGACTGCTTGTTGAAGGCGTTGCCGAGGGTGTCGGTGAAGACCAGGGTGCCGGAGACGAAGGCCACGCCGAGCATCACGGCGAGCACGGTCATCAGCAGCCGGGCCTTGTGCGCGAGCACGGTGCGCAGGGCGGTACGGAACATGATGGAAGTCCAGGTGAGTGGCAGAAGGGACGGACGGCTCGGCCGCGTGCGGGCAGGGCGGACCGGCCGCGGTGGAGTGCGGGGTCGGCCGCGGGGAGGACGGACGGCCGGCGCGCGGTGTCAGGGGCGCCGGGCGGCGGGCGTCAGCTCGTACGGCCCTTGGAGTCGAAGGCCTTCATACGGTCGAGCACGCCGTCGGCGGTGGGGTTCTGCATCTCGTCGACGATCCGGCCGTCGGCGAGGAAGATCACGCGGTCCGAGTACGAGGCGGCCACCGGGTCGTGCGTCACCATCACGACGGTCTGGCCCAGCTCCCGTACGGAGTTGCGCATGAAGCCCAGGACCTCGGCGCCGGCCCGTGAGTCCAGGTTCCCGGTCGGTTCGTCGCCGAAGATGATCTCGGGGCGGGAGGCGAGCGCGCGGGCGACGGCCACGCGCTGCTGCTGACCGCCGGAGAGCGCGCTGGGACGGTGGTGGAGCCGGTCCTTGAGGCCGATCATCGTGACCACGTTGTCCAGCCACTGCTTGTCGGGCTTACGGCCCGCGATGTCCATGGGGAGCGTGATGTTCTCCAGGGCCGTCAGTGTCGGCAGCAGGTTGAACGCCTGGAAGATGAAGCCGATCTTGTCCCGGCGGAGCTGGGTGAGCTGCTTGTCCTTGAGCGTGCCCAGCTCGGTGTCGCCGATGCGCACCGAGCCGCTGCTGAAGGTGTCGAGCCCGGCCACGCAGTGCATCAGGGTCGACTTGCCGGACCCGGAGGGGCCCATGATCGCGGTGAACTGGCCCTGCCGGAAGTCGACGGTGACCTGGTCGAGCGCCACGACCTGTGTCTCGCCCTGCCCGTAGACCTTGGACAAGCCGGAGGCGTGGGCCGCCACGGCGCTGGCGCGGAGGAGAGGCATGGTCGTCACGGGTGGGGCTCCTGTTCGGGGTGTGTGGGGTGGACTGACTTCATCCTCTCGGCCGTCCGGCGCCGAGTCGTCACTCCGCATGCCCGTTCCGGTGGCCCCCTCGGGTCGGACCGCGGCGCCGCCGTGTCCTCCTCCGGTATGACGCCGCCCCTTACTCATGTCATCCGGTCGTCCACCTGTCGCCTGAACGACGGCTCCGCGCAATCCGTGTGCGGGGAGTGGCGAATAGTAGACAGAGAGCGGCGACTTTCCGTCATATCCCGAGGGTCGTATCAAGACCTTCGTCCTGCTTCCGGCATGTGCCGATGGCGTGTTACCAGGGCTGACACTCCCTCAGGTGCCAATAAAATCAGACAGGATCGTCCAGGTACTCGGCTGTCCGAGGGGTCCTCCCGGATAGGCTCGTGAGCCAACGCGGAGCCGCGTACGCCCGGATGGTGGAATGCAGACACGGCGAGCTTAAACCTCGCTGCCCCAAATGGGGCGTACCGGTTCAAGTCCGGTTCCGGGCACACTCTCTGAACGTGTGCTGACCTGCGAAGATCGATTCTTCCCTCACTTTTTTGCCTTTGAGGCACAGTGCTGCTGAAACGTGCCTGCAGACCGGCCCGATCGACCAACTCGGTTGAAGTGTAGAGCTCTTGACGAATAGTCAGCTCTGATTCGCGACGAAGTCCCAGCTCAGAGCCTTGATCATCTTGTCGAGTGCGCGTCAATCCAGTGAATCCGGCGCTCCGGAACGGCTGTCCGCGGGAGCGCTCTCCGAAGACCCCCGGAGGGTCGTGGACACGCCACCCGGCGACACTCCGGGCCGGCCCCCGCCACCCGGCCCCGCACCCCCCGCGTCACGATCGAGGAAAGATCCTCCTGGGGCACTAGGGTGTTCCCTTTGCTCCCGCATTACTCTTGTGCCAAGGCCGCGCAGGGTGGCCGCCATGGAGGAGTGAGATGAGGAGCAGTAACCCGGTCTTCTCGCGACGGGGCTTCAGCCGCGACAACGGCCAAGCGGGCTTCAACGCGGCGCCGCAGGCCGGGGGCCCCGCCGTAGGAACCGCGCAGAACCCGTACGCGACCAACCCGTACGCCACCAACCCCTACGCCCCGCAGACCGACGGTCAGTACGGCGGCGCCGGACCGCAGGCGCCCGCACGCGCCGGGGTCATGACGATCGACGACGTCGTGACGCGCACCGCGTCGACGCTCGGCACGGTCGTCCTCACGGCCGTCCTCGCCTGGGTCCTGCTCCCCGTCGACCAGGACAACGTCGGCAAGTCGTACGGCATCGCCATCGGCGCCGCCCTCGTGGCCCTCGTCCTGGCGCTGGTCCAGTCGTTCAAGCGCAAGCCGGTCCCCGCGCTGATCCTGGGCTACGCCGCGTTCGAGGGCGTCTTCCTCGGCGTGATCAGCAGCGCGGTGAGCACGTACCTCTCGCCGGGCGTGGTCGTCCAGGCGGTGATGGGCACCATGGCGGTCTTCGCCGGTGTGCTGATCGCCTACAAGATGCGCTGGATCCGCGTCACGCGCCGTTTCTACGGCTTCGTGATGGCCGCCGCGATGGGCTTCGTGCTCCTCATGGTCGCCAACCTGCTGTTCAGCGTCTTCGGCGGCGGTGACGGCCTCGGCTTCCGCAGCGGCGGCCTCGGCATCCTCTTCGGAGTGATCGGCATCATCCTCGGCGCGTGCTTCCTGGCGCTCGACTTCAAGCAGGTCGAGGACGGCGTCACGTACGGCGCGCCGCGCGAGGAGTCGTGGATGGCGGCCTTCGGCCTCACCATGACGCTGGTCTGGATCTACCTGGAGATGCTGCGTCTCTTCTCGATCCTGAGCGGAAACGACTAGTCGGTGCGATGACCGGATCGGTTTCACCCGGCCCGCCGGGGTGAAACCGATCCGACCTCAACGTGGTCATGACGAGTCATGACGAAGGGGTCAACGGGCTGTCGCCCGTTGACCCCTTCCGTCTTCCGTCCCGCGGGCCGGGTGTCAGCCGAGGCGGCGCGCCGCCCGCCTCAGATCGTGCTCGTGGATGATCGCCTTCGCGTGCCCGTACGCGAGGTCGTGCTCACCCCGGAGCCAGGCGACCTTCTCGTCGAAACGGACAAGGGCGGGACCTTCGTCGACCGTGCGGAGCCAGTCGGAGATCTCGCGACCGGTGCACTGTGGGATACGGGACAGCAGGTTGCGATGGGTCTCTTCGGAGAAAACAAGGGACATCGGCGCCTCCGGACGCTGCTTCACGTACTGGTCCTTCACGTCACCGTGCCTGAGCGGCCCTCCGTTGGCAACAGTTCGGCACGGGCGCGTAGGGTCGCGGCGTGCTTGATACGACGCGCCTGACCGCCGCCGTGGACCGATTCGCCGACCGGCTGCGGGCAGCCCCGCAGAGCAGGTTGCAGCGAGGGGCCGCGGCCGAAGCGCTGGCTCTGGCCAGGGAACTGTCCGCGACGGCCCAGCGCCTGGAAGCCGTGGACGGCGGGCCACCGGAGCCGCCGAGGATCATGCCGGACGCCGGCGTCTTCGTCGTGGCCGATCAACTGACCGTCGCGGCGGGTGATTTGGCCGAGGCACTGAGAACGGCCCCGTCCGTGGCGGAACTGGACGAGGCCGTGAGGGCGGTGGAGCGGGCGGTGGCTAGAGCGAGGCTATGACCCGGTCCGCGAGGATGTAGATGTGGTCACCGGCGGCGGCGTTCTCACCCGTCGACTCCGTGTTCCCGGCGCTGTCACCGTCCTCCGCGCCGGTGTTCACGCCACAGGAGAACGTGAGGGCGTACGCCCCCGAGACGCCCGAGCCGCCCAGCAGGAACGGCGTACCACCGTCGCGCAGCGCGCCCGCGAGGCGTTCGGCGGTCTCGCGGTGGCCCGGTGTCATGCAGAGCGTCGTACCGTCCGTGAAGACATACACGTCCAGCGTGCCCAGCGGGCCGGGGCGGACGTCGGCGAGAGCGGTACGGGCGTCGGCCAGCTCCTCCAGCCGCGCCACCGTCCGCTCGTGGTCGGTGACGACCGGGGTGCGCACCGGCACGAAGTCCGGGTGCGAGGGGTGCCTGCGGCGGGCCGCGGCCAGCTCCGGGGAGTCCTCGGCGAACTCACCGATCTCGCTGACCTCACTCACCTCGCTCAGCTCCGGCAGTCCGTCGTACTCGCCGGGGCCGTCCAGCTCGTCCAGCTCGTCGAAGCGGGCGAGGCGCGCGGCGTCGGCCGGGTCGTCCAGCTCGCCGCGCTCCCGCAGCTCGGCGAGTTCCGCCAGCTCCGTGAGGTCGTCGTAGTCGTCGTCCGTGATCCGGCGGGCCCGGTCGGCCCGGTCGAGTGCGTCGAGGTCCAGCGCCTCCAGGCCCACGAAGTCGGCCTGGCGCGGCACGTAGAAAGGCCCGTCGTCGGTGCCGGAGCCGGCGAGGCCGCCCAGCAGCGACGGCGCGTCGCCGGCGTCGCGGGCCTCCTGCGCGGCCCAGAAGGCGCGCGCCTCGGCCAGCTCCCGCTCGCGCTCCTCGGCCAGGGCCTCGGCCACCGCGAGCCGTATGTCCTCGGTGGACGTGGCGGCGGCCGGAGCCGACTCGCCGGAGCGTGCCTGCGGTACGGCGGCGTGGCCGCCAGGGTTGGCCAGCGACAGTTCGCCGCGCAGGGCCGTGACCTCCCGCCGCAGCCCATGAGCGGCGTGCAGGGCGGCGACGCCCACGGCCGTGGCGGCGGCCGTGGTAAGCAGCAGGGCAATAGACATGGCGCTCACTGACTTACTCCCGGTCTTCAATGGTCCCCCGACTTCCTACATCAGCTTGTCGCGGGGGCGCGCACGTCGGCAGTGCATTACGTCATGAATTGGACAGGTCTTTCGGCCTTAGGGCCGGCCCCAATGCTGCCGTGACCAGCGTAAATGGGTCTCCCCCAGGAGGTAGGTCACATCCTGGGGGAGATTGAGTCACGACTGGGGCTCGGCGGGATTCGACCGCCGCACTCGTACCTCGGGGCCCCTACCCTCCGCTCCGGCTCAGCTCAGCCGCTCGGTGTTTTGGGTCGCGTTCGCTTCGCCACCGCTGCGGGCAGGTGCCGCCCTCGTACCTCGGGTGGCCCCTACCCTCCGCTCCGGCTCAGCTCAGCCGCACGGTGTCTTGGGTCGCGTTCGCTTCGCCACCGCTGCGGGCAGGTGCCGCCCTCGTACCTCGGGCGGCCCCTACCCTCCGCTCCGGCTCAGCTCAGCCGCTCGATGACCATGGCCATGCCCTGGCCGCCGCCGACGCACATCGTCTCCAGGCCGAACTGCTTGTCGTGGAACTGGAGCCCGTTGATCAGCGTGCCCGTGATCCGCGCGCCCGTCATGCCGAAGGGGTGGCCCACGGCGATGGCGCCACCGTTGACGTTCAGCTTGTCGAGGTCGACGCCGAGGTCCCGGTAGGAGGGGATGACCTGTGCGGCGAACGCCTCGTTGATCTCCACCAGGTCGATGTCGCCGATGCCCAGGCCCGCGCGGCGCAGCGCCTGCTTGCTGGCCTCGACGGGGCCGTACCCCATGATCTCCGGCGAGAGGCCGGAGACGCCGGTGGAGACGATCCGGGCCAGCGGGGTCAGACCCAGTTCGAGCGCCTTGGTGTCCGACATGATCACGAGGGCCGCGGCGCCGTCGTTGAGCGGGCAGCAGTTGCCGGCGGTGACCAGTCCGTCGGGGCGGAAGACGGGCTTGAGGCCCTGGGTGCCCTCCAGGGTGATGCCCGCGCGGGGGCCGTCGTCCTTGGCCACCACCGTGCCGTCCGGCGTTGTGACCGGGGTGATCTCGCGCTCCCAGAAGCCGTTCTTGATGGCTTCCTCGGCGAGGTTCTGGGACCGCACGCCGAACTCGTCCATGTCGCGCCGGGTGATGCCCTTGAGGCGGGCCAGGTTCTCGGCGGTCTGGCCCATCGCGATGTACGCGTCGGGCAGCAGGCCGTCCTCGCGCGGGTCGTGCCAGTCCGCGCCCTCGGAGGCGGCGACGGTGGCCGTACGGGCCTCGGCGTCGGCGAAGGCCGGGTTGTGGGTGCCGGGCATGCCGTCGCTGGAGCC
This sequence comes from Streptomyces sp. NPDC104581, assembly GCF_055583685.1. Classification (NCBI taxonomy): domain Bacteria; kingdom Bacillati; phylum Actinomycetota; class Actinomycetes; order Kitasatosporales; family Streptomycetaceae; genus Streptomyces; species Streptomyces sp. NPDC104581. The sequence goes on along the minus strand of NZ_JBVJNN010000008.1, from coordinate 43,279 downwards.
GTTGACGGAGCGGGACACCATCTCGACGCCGGCGGAGATGAAGACGTCGCCCTCACCTGCCTTGATGGCGTGCAGCGCCATCCGGGAGGTCTGGAGCGAGGACGAACAGTAACGGGTGATAGTGCAGCCGGGGAGGTGGTCCATCCCCATCTGTACGGCGACGATCCGGCCCAGGTTGTGCCCCTGCTCGCCGCCGGGGAGGCCGCAGCCGAGCATCAGGTCGTCGATGTCGCGCGGATCGAGCTCGGGGATCTTGGCGAGCGCGGCCTGGATGATGGTGGCGGTCAGGTCGTCGGGCCGCAGCTCCTTCAGGGAGCCCTTGAAGGCCCGGCCGATGGGGGAGCGGGCGGCAGAGACGATCACGGCTTCGGGCATCACGGCTCCAGAGGGTGCGGTACGGCGGGAGTGCCGTCTGGTGAAGTTACCCGCACGTACGGCTCGGGTCACCGGGCCGGACGTGTGACGAGTGCCGCATCCGGCTCCGCCCGTGCCGCGGGGCGCGGCCTGCCGCGCCTGTCCTCGATCGCCGGACGGGCTTGACAGCCCGCCCCGGCGATCGAGGACACTCCCGCCCCCTTGAACCGCGCGCTCCGACCCGGCCTGGGCGCGGGCACGCGCCTCTCGGCCCCGGCCCCACCCGGCCCGCGCTCCTCGGGCTGGGCCCGCCCCGGGCCCCGACCCGGCCCGCGCTCCTCGGGCTGGGCGCCGACCCCGGCCGGGCGCGGGGACGCGCTTCTCGGCCCCGGCCCCCCGGCTCCTCGGTTCGGCCCGCCCTGGGCCCTGTCTCCGCCCTGGGCCCTGGCCCAGGCCTGGGGCGCCAGCCCATGCTCCCCGCCGACCCCGATCCCGACCCCGACCCCGACCCCGACCCCGACCCCGACCCCGACCCCGATCCCGACCCCGACCCCGACCCGCCTCGGCCTGGGGCGTGGCCTCGGCTCCGGTCCTGACCCGGCCTCGGCTCCGGCCGGGCCCGCGCTCCCTGGCCCGCGCTTCGCGGGCTCGGCCCCTGGCCCCCGGTGCGCTCCCTGACCCGATCCCGACCCAACCTCGGCCCCCGGCCTCGATTCGCCCCGCCCCGGTCCCGGCCCGCGTTCCTCGGGCTCGGCCCTGGGCGCCGGCCCTGCCCCGGCGCCCAGGCCGGCCCCGGGGCCCGGCGCTTCGGGTCAGTGGCGGTTGGCGTTCTCCTTCGGTGGCGGTGGTGCGGCCGGCTCCGTCTGGGTCGGCTCGGGCTCCGGCAGGCGCCGGCGTCTGCGGTGCTTGAGCAGGGCCCACGGCGCCCGCGCGCCCGTGACCTCCGTACCCGCCTCGGCCGCGGCCTCGGCCGCCGCCTTCGCCACCGGCAGCATGTCCTCGTCGCGCGAGGAGTCCAGATGGTCCGTCTCCGGCCACAGGCCGAGCACCGCGCACAGCGTCGGCAGGACGGCCATCGCCGCCGTCGCGTACCCCTCCGTCGACGGGTGGTAGTTGTCCGCGCCGAACATCTCCCGGGGGTTCGCCTCGAACTCCGGTCCCAGCAGATCGCCGAGCGAGACCGTACGGGCGCCCTGCTCGACCGCCACGATCGTCTGGGCCGCCGCGAGCTGTCGGCTCACCCGGCGGGCCAGCCAGCGCAGCGGCTGGTACACCGGCTCGATCGTCCCCAGGTCGGGGCAGGTCCCGACGACGACCTCCGCGCCCGCCGTGCGCAGCCTCCGTACCGCCGTCGCGAGACAGCGGACCGAGGCGGTGGCCGACATCCGGTGGGTCACGTCGTTCGCGCCGACGATGATCACGCAGACGTCCGGGGTGCGGAACGTGTCCGAGAGCAGCAGCGTCACCTGGCGTTCCAGATCGTCCGACTGCGCCCCCGGCTCCGCCACGTTCCGCAGGTCGACCGGGCGCTCGGCCACCGCCGCCAGCCCGGAGGCGAGGAGCGCCCCCGGTGTCTGGCCCGCCCGCCGCACGCCCTGGCCGGCCGCCGTGGAGTCACCGAGGATGCCCATCCGCAGGGGGTCGGTGTGTCCGTACGCCAGTCCGTACCAGCCGTTGCCACGGGGCGGGATCGGCGCCGTACCGCCGCCGACCGACCGTTTCGCCAGCTGTACCTCGGCCAGGACGAGTCCCACCCCGGCCGCTCCCAGCAGACCGACGCTCCCTCCGCCGAAGGCGGCACCTGCCGCGATCCGCCGTGCCACCCGCGCTCTCGACACAGTCCGGGTCACCTCCCTGTAGTCCCGCCAGTCCCTCTGGCCGTTCACACGATGCGGCGTTTCGCACACCGGGTTCGGACCAGCAAGAGGTAATTGCCCCGTAACGGGCGTGGCCCAATCTCTTCCGCCTACGCATACGCTGGCCGGACCATCACGGAGACCCCGGAGACAACGGTGCAATTCCACGACTCGATGATCAGTCTGGTTGGCAATACCCCGCTGCTGAAGCTGGGCAATGTGACCTCGGGCATCCAGGCGACAGTCCTGGCCAAGGTCGAATACTTCAATCCGGGCGGTTCGGTGAAGGACCGGATCGCCCTGCGCATGATCGAGGCGGCCGAGGAGAGCGGCGAACTCCGGCCCGGTGGCACCATCGTCGAACCGACGAGCGGCAACACCGGCGTCGGACTGGCGATCGTGGCCCAGCAGAAGGGCTACCACTGCATTTTCGTCTGCCCCGACAAAGTCTCCACGGACAAGATCAACGTGCTGCGGGCGTACGGCGCCGACGTCGTCGTCTGCCCCACGGCCGTCGACCCCGAGCACCCCGACTCGTACTACAACGTCTCCGACCGGCTGGTGCGTGAGACTCCGGGCGCCTGGAAGCCCGACCAGTACAGCAACCCGAACAACCCGCGCTCGCACTACGAGACCACCGGTCCCGAACTGTGGGAGCAGACGGACGGGCGGATCACCCACTTCGTCACGGGCATCGGCACGGGCGGCACGATCAGCGGCACCGGCCGGTATCTGAAGGAGGTCAGCGAGGGGCGCGTCACGGTCGTCGGCGCCGACCCCGAGGGATCCGTCTACTCCGGCGGTTCGGGCCGCCCGTATCTGGTCGAGGGCGTCGGCGAGGACTTCTGGCCGAGCGCGTACGACCGGACCGTCACCGACGAGATCGTCGCCGTGTCCGACAAGGACTCCTTCCAGATGACGCGCCGCCTCGCCAAGGAGGAGGGCCTGCTGGTGGGCGGCTCCTGCGGCATGGCGGTCGTGGCGGCGCTGCGGGGCGCGGAGCGGCTCGGCCCCGACGACGTGGTGGTCGTGCTGCTGCCCGACAGCGGCCGGGGCTACCTCAGCAAGATCTTCAACGACGAGTGGATGAACGACTACGGCTTCCTGGAGCAGGCCGGGGACGCCCCCCGGGTCGGTGACGTCCTGCGGTACAAGGAGGGCGGCGGCCTCCCCTCCCTCGTGCACATGCACCCCGAGGAGACGGTCGGCCAGGCGATCGAGGTCCTGCGCGAGTACGGCGTCTCGCAGATGCCGATCGTCAAGCCCGGCGCCGGCCACCCGGACGTCATGGCGGCCGAGGTCATCGGCTCCGTCGTGGAGCGCGAACTGCTCGACGCGCTCTTCGCCCAGCGCGCCTCGCTCGGCGACCCGCTGGAGAAGCACATGTCGGGCCCGCTGCCGCAGGTCGGCTCCGGCGAGCCCGTGGCCGATCTGATGACCGCGCTGAGCGGTGCCAACGCCGCGGCGGCGGCGATCGTGCTGGTTGAGGGGAAGCCGACGGGAGTGGTGAGCCGTCAGGACCTGCTCGCGTTCCTCGCGAAGGACGCCAAGTAGGACCGTGCGGGCCTTCGTGAAAGTGGTACCAGCGCGACATCTACGCGCAGCACGCGCTTAACACGGCTCGGCCACAGTGGTTGTTGTCGGCGCCAGTGATCTCCGGAGCGGCTCCCGGACCACATGGACGCCAGGACACGGTGCCGGTACTGACCCGGCCCGGGTCCCTCGCGGGGACCGCCGTCGTCCCGCCCTCCGGAAACGGGGGTGCGGCGGTCCCCGCGACCATTCCCGTTCGCCGCCGGCCGGTCCGCCGGGGCACGCGAGCCCGGCCTGATCCAGACGGCAGGCCCTTAAGGGCCGTCCCGTGATCCCCGGCGGGCGCGCGACGACGGCTACGGCGCCTCGCCGCGTTGTCGGATCGCCCGAATACGCCCAGTACGAGGACGGCCCTCCGCCTCGCGACGCACCGCATCGACGCCGCGCTGATCCACCGGGGATCACGGGACGGCCCTTAGTCCTCCCAGTCGGACGACTGCTTGGACCGGCGCGGGTTTCCGCGCGCCCAGGGCACCCCGCCTGCCGCCTGCGCCACGTTCACCCCCACGATGCCGAGCCAGGCCACGCACAGCCCGGCGAAGTCCGCCTGCACCACGGCGATCGCGGAGAGCGGGACGGCCAGCACCAGCGAGATGACGCCGAAGCCGTACCGCGCCGCGAACGTCTCCTCCGCGCTGCGCGGGCGGGCGCCGCGGGCGACCACCATCTGCTGTTCGGCGAGCTGACGCCGGACACGGCGGTCCGTCGTGCTGTCGAGGCGCTGATCGAGCTTCTCCAGGAAGGACTCGATGAGCGCGGACTCGTACTCCGACCCCAGCTCTCTGCGGGCCTGAAGGGTGGCGTCGAGCTCTTTCCTGAGCTCAGGGTCGCGGGCTTCCATGGGCATCACGGTACGAAGCCGACGGCCCCCGGAACAGTGGGGCTATCCCCCCTCTTTGCCTGCGGGGTCCCCCAGGCCCGGCGCCCCCTGCTCCCCGCCGGACACCTCTTGCCCGGCTGCATACAGTCATGCAGAGTTCTCGTTGACTGAATAGACAGCCCAAGCCCCGAAGGGCGGTGTCCCCATGTCGGACGTTCCTGCCACCGTCGCCGTACACCCCGCCCTCGTCGTCCTCGACGGCCAGAGCCTCCCCGTCGCCGACATCGTCCGGCTGGCCGACGGGACCGCCCGCCCCGTGCCCGGCACCGACGCCATGAAACGCGTCGAGCGGTCCTGGCACACCGCACGCGAACTCGCCGCGTCCGGCAGGGTCTACGGCCGCTCCACCGGCGTCGGCGCCAACCGCACCGAGTCCGTCCCCTCCGAGGCCGCCGCCGACCACGGACTGCGGCTGCTGCGCAGCCACGCGGGCGCCATCGGCCGTCCGCTGCCCGCCCGCGAGGTCCGCGCCATGCTCGCGGTACGGGCCAACCAGCTCCTGGCCGGCGGCGCCGGACTGCGCCCCACCGTCGTCACGGCGCTCTGCGACGCGCTGACCTCCGGCGCGCACCCGGTCGTCAACGAGTTCGGCTCGGTCGGCACCGGCGACATCGCCGCCCTCTCGCAGCTGGGCCTCGCCCTCGCCGGCGAACACCCCTGGCAGAGCGGCCCGCCGCCCGAGGCACAGCCCCTCGACAACAACGACGCGCTCGCCCTCATCAGCAGCAACGCGCTGACGCTCGGTCAGGCCGCCCTCGCGCTGGACGAGCTGGGGAGCCTCATCGCCGCCACCGAACTCGTCGCCGCGCTCTCGCTGCTCGCCGTCGACGGCAGCTACGAGACGTACGCCGAACCGGTCCACGCCGCGCGCCCGCACCCCGGCTCGTACGCCGTCGCCACCCGGATGCGGCACATACTCGGCGCCCCCGCGCGACCCACCCCGCCGCTCGGCCGTATCCAGGACCCGTACGGCTTCCGCTGCGTCCCGCAGATCCACGGACCGGCGCGGGACGCCGCCGACGCGCTGGAGAGGGCGCTCGCCGTCGAGATCAACTCGGCCGCCGAGAACCCGCTGATCTGTCCCGGCACGGACGACGACCTGGCACCCGCCGCCTACCACCACGGCGGTTTCTACCTCGCCCAACTCGCGCTCGCCCTCGACCACTTCAGGCTCGCGGTCGTCCAGACGGCCCGGCTGTCCACCTCCCGGCTCTCCGCGCTGAACGAACCCGCCTTCACCCGGCTGCGCCCCTTCCTCGCCGACGCCGAACCCGCCAGCTCCGGCGTGATGATCCTGGAGTACGCGGCCGGGGCCGCTCTCGGTGACCTGCGCGCCTTCTCCGCGCCGGCCTCGCTCGGCCACGCGGTACTGTCCCGTGGCGTGGAGGAGCAGGCGAGCTTCGCCTCGCTCGCCGCACGGCAGACACTGCGGGCGTGCGAGGCGTACCGTCTGGTCGTCGCGTGCGAACTCGTCGCCGCCGTAAGGGCGTTGCGCCAGCGCGGGCTGCGGCCCGAAGCCGGACTGCCCGTCGGCAGAGCCTTCGCGCTCGCCGAGTCCGCGCTGGACCAGGAGGTCGCCGACCGGCCGCTGACCGACGACGTGACGGCGGCGACGCGGCTGCTGGACCGGCTCGCCACCACGGCGGACGACATGACACCGATGAGTGCGGTGGGCGGCACCGGCACGACAGGCACCACAAGGGGGATCGCGTGAGCGACAGTCCGGCAGCCCGGCTCCAGCAGCTCTTCGAGGGCCACCGGCTCACCCCCACCCAGCGGCGCATCGCGCACAGCATGGTGCGCCGGGCCGCCGACGCGCCGTTCCTGTCCAGCGTCGAACTGGCCGAACTCGCCGGTGTCAGCCAGCCCTCGGTGACACGGTTCGCCGTCGCGCTCGGTTTCGACGGCTACCCGGCGCTGCGCAGGCACCTGCGCGAGGTCGCGCCCGCCGGCCCGTCGGCGGGCGCCGCCGAGTACAACGAGTACCAGCAGGCCGTGCACGCCGAGTTGGAGAATCTGCGCCAGCTCGCGGAGCTGCTCGCCGACCCGGCCCCCGTCGAACGGGCCGGCCGCGTACTCGCCGCGTCCACCCCGCTGCCCGTCCTCGGGCTGCGCGCCGCCTCCGCCCAGGCCACCGGCTTCGCCTACTTCGCCGCCAAGGTCCACCCCGACATCCGGCTCCTCGACGAGGGCGGCACGATGCTCGCCGACCGGATCGACGCCGCGCGCCGCGCCGGTGCGAGCGCGCTGCTCTGCTTCGCGCTGCCGCGCCACCCCAAGGAGGTCGTGGAGGCGCTGGACCACGCGCGCGGGGCCGGACTGTTCGTGGTCACCGTCGCCGACTCGGCGTTCGCGCCCGTCGCCGCCCACAGCGACCTGCTGATCCCGGCGGCCGTCGGCACGGGGCTCGCCTTCGACACGGCGTGTGCGCCGATGCTCCTGGGACGGGTGCTGCTGGAGGCGATGTGCGACGACCTGCCGGACGCGCAGGCGCGGCTGGAGGACTTCGACGTACGGGCCGCAGCCCGGGGCCTGTTCGTCGAATAGGGCCCGCCCCCTTCGCCGTTCGGGCCCGCCCCTTCGCCGTTCTCAGGAAATGTTCAGGAAACGGCATTAATCTGCCCGCCAAAACTTCGGTGAGGTTCGGTGACGAGGAGGCGGCAGTGGGGCGTGGAGGACAGCAGTCGCTGGCACGGGTGACGGTGATCGTGAGGGCCGGCGCGGCTCCGATGTGGTGGCTGGGGATCCTGGCCGCCGCGACCGGGGCGCTGATCCCCGGACTGACCGGCCGCCGGGTCGGGCTGTACATCGGGGCGGCGCTGTTCGTGCTGGCCGCGGCGGCTGTCGCGGCCGTACGGCGCAGGCGGTACGACGGCTGGGCGGAGGCCGCCTCGCGCGCCGGGAAGTTCGACTACCTCCAGGACCGTTCGGTGACGCTGCGGGTCTGGCGGCGGGCCCGGGTGTGGTGGCTGGCCGGCGGGTTCCTCGCGGCGGTGGCCCTCTCGTTCGCCGTACCGGTCGCGGGCGGCGCGGCCCTCGCGGGCGCCGGTGCCGGGCTGTGGCTCAAGGCCCTGCTGCTCGGCCGCCGCGAGCGCGCGGGGGAGGAGCTGCTGTGGGTCCGCACCGACTGGGCCGGGCGGGGCAGCCCCGTCGGCGGGAAGGTCAAGGGCTTCCGTACGACCGGGCTCGAAGCCGGGGACGCCGCGCCCGGTGGGGCGCGGCGACCCCGCGTCAAGCGGGCCGGGGGCGCCGGGCCGGTGAAGGCGGCCGGGGGCGCCAAGGCGGCCGGACCCGCGTAGGGAGGGCGCGAGGGGACCCCGTCACACCTCCAGTTCGTTCTCGATCTTCTTGAGCTGGTGTCTGGCCATCGCCAGGTTCGCCCGCTGCTTGTCCAGCGCCAGATAGAGGAACAGGCCGTTGTTCCCCCGGCCCTTGAGCAGCCGGATCAGGTGGTACTGGCCGCCGAGGGTGATCAGGATGTCCTCGATCTCGTCCTTGAGGCCCAGCATCTCCATGGTGCGCACCTTGGCGCGCACCACATCGGTGTTCCCGGCGGCGGCGACCGTCAGATCGAGTTCCTTGCCGCCGCCGACGGTGCCGAGGGCCATGCCGCTGGTGTAGTCGACGAGGGCGGCACCGACGGCCCCCTCGATGGAGGTCGTCGCTTCTTTGAGAGCCGCTTCGGTGTTGGCCATGGACGTCGCACTTCCTTTTCGTCTCTGAGGTATTCGGTTCCGGGTCGTCGGGGTCCCGGTCGTCGGGGTCCGTGTCGTCGTGGTCCCGGTCGTCGGGGTTCGGGGCTTCGTGGTCCGGTTCGTTCGGTCGGGTGTTCCGCCGGCGGCCATGGGTCAGGAGTTCTCGGGTCGTTCGAGGGCCCTGTCGACCAGGGCGCCGATCCGGGCGCCCGACCGCCTGGCCTCCAGATGGAGTCGGCCGACATTGATCCGCGGTTCGGCGAGGACGGTGAGGACGGCGGAGCCGCCCGCCGCGTACGTGGCCACATAGCCGCGTTCACCCCTGATCAGCAGTTCCCGGAAGCCGCCCTGTCCCGTGCTGTCGGTCAGCCGCAGCGAGACACCGAGCGCGGCGGCGGTCAGGGCGGCGACACCCTCGGGTTCCGCGCCGGAGGCCGCCGCGCCCGTACTCCCCGCGCCGGTCAGTTCCTCGGCGAGGACCAGACCGTCGGTGCTCGCGGCGAGCGCGCCCGTGAGCTGGGGGAGCCGGGCCCGCAGGCGCCGCAGCTCCCCGAGCACTTCGGCCTCCGCCGTCATCAGCTGTCTCCTCTCGCTGCGCAGCCGCAGGGCGCGTCTCACAGGTTTTCCTCCAACGCGTCACGGAGCCGGCGGAGCAGGGCGATGTCCGGATCGGCCGAGACCTCGGCGATCCAGGCGGGCAGGACGGGGCGGACGGGCCGGCCCCCGCTGCCGCGGCGGGTTTCCGGCGGCGGATCGGGAGGCGTGTCGACCAGCCCGGCCGCCGCCAGCCGCCGCACCTCCAGCAGCGTGTGGAAGGCCGGGCGGCCCAGGGCCCAGGCGATGGCGGCGGGGGTCCGTACGCCGTCGGCAAGGTCCAGCAGCGCGCGCTGCCTGCGGGTGACCGACTGGCCCGGCGCGGGCGCGCGGGGCACCACCGGCGCGGTGTCGACCGCCGGGTACGGCCAGACCTGGTCGAGCAGTTCACGGCGGCGCACCGTCTCGCGTTCCACCGCGGCCGCCGGGACGGGGCGCACCCGGCCGATCCAGTGGCCGACGCCGTAACGGAACCGGGTGGGGCCGCTGCCCGGGGCCAGCGCGAAGAACGCCGCGTCGTACAGCGCGCCGAGATGGCAGATCTCCAGCTCACCGCCGCCGATCCGGCCGCTGTCGACGAGATACCGCGCGACCTCGCGCCGCGCGCCCGCCTCGTCGATCGCCCGCTGCCAGCCCTCGCGCGGCAGCCGGCCGCCCGTGGTCAGCAGGGTGTCGATGCCGGGCGCCACGGGGCTCTCGGCGTGCACCACGTGTCCTTCGGCGAGGTAGAGGGTGCCGTGGTCGCGCAGGAGGGCGCCGGTGGCACGCTCGTCGGCCAGCCGGACCAGCATCGGGGAGACGGGGGAGACGGGGGAGACGTGCGCTGCGACGGCGGCCGCCGTGTCGGCGTTCATGCCAGTACCAGCCGTTCGGCGAGCTGCTGGAGCCGCAGCCGGGCGAGCGCGAGATTCCCGGTGTCCCGGTCGAGCCACAGATGGAGGAAGACACTGCTGTCGAAGGTCGTCTCAACGAACCGCAGGACGTGGTAGCCGGTCAGGCTGGTGACGATCAGGTCCTCGACCGGCGGGCCCTTGCCGTCGCCCGTCGTCTCCCGTGCCGCGGGGCCGGCCGGTCCCGCCACCGGTTCGGCGGCCGGCGCGAACGACGGGTACTCCGCGGCGGCCCGCGCCAGTTCGGCGGTCTCGGTGGCCGTGGTCTCGTGGTCACCGGCCGGCGACTCGCCCGCCGTGCCGAGCGCCAGGCCGCTGGTCCAGTCGACGATCGCCGCTCCGCGGGCGCCGGGCAGGGCCATGATCTCGTGCAGACATGCGTCGATTCCGGGCACGCGGACTTCCCTCCCAGCCGGTCGTGCGTAAGGCACCGTCGTGCGGCAGTGACGGCGAGATTACGCAACGTCCTTGCCCCCGGAGGGATTTCGGGCATTTTCCGTTGGAACATGCCCGTCGGGGATAGGGTCGGCGCACGGAGCGCCCCTGTCGGCGCCCCGTGCGGTGTGCTGCGCGCGTCCTACTTCTCCACCTCGCCGCCGTTCTTCGCGTGCTCCTCCGAACGCGCCTTCATCACCAGCTTGTTGACCGCCCACAGCGCGATACCGATCGCGAGCAGCACCCCGGCCCGGACGTACACGTCGGCCGCGCGGTCGGCGAGCGGGCTGGCCAGGATCAGCGCCGTGACAGCGCCCAGCACGGGCAGGATCGTCGGCGCGCGGAAGTGCCGGTGCGAGACCGGGTCGCGGCGCAGTACGAGCACGGCGACATTGACCACGAAGAACACGCACAGCAGCAGGAACGAGGTCGTGTCGCCGAGCCCCTGGATCTCGCCGGTCGACACCAGCCCGATGGCCAGGACGGAGACGAAGGCGATGCCCACGACGGGGGTACGGCGCGCGGGCAGCACCCGGCCCATGGCCTTGGGCAGGATGCGTTCGTTGGCCATCCCGTAACAGAGCCGCGAGGCCATCATGATGTTGATCAGCGCGGAGTTGGTGACGGCGAACAGGGCGATCAGGGCGAAGAGTTTGGGCGGGAAGTCCACGCCACCGGCCTTCACGACCTCCAGAAGGGGTCCGCTGGAGCCCTCCAGGGTCTTGTGGTCCACCAGGAGCGAGGAGATCAGTGCGACCAGGACGTAGATGGTGCCGGTGACCGTGACGCCGATGAAGATGGCGCGCGGGAACGTGCGGCTCGGATCCTTCGTCTCCTCGGCCATGTTGACCGAGTCCTCGAAGCCGACGAAGGCGAAGAACGCGAGCGCCGTGGCGCCGAGCACCCCGGTCATCAGGGAGAAGCCGGTGCCGCTCGCCTCGAAGTCGGTGAGCCGTGACGGCTCGCCGTCACCCGACAGGACGGCGTAGGCGCCGATGCCGAGGATGATCGCCAGACCGCTCAGCTCGACCAGGGTGAGGACCACGTTGGTCTTCACCGACTCCGAGACACCGCGCAGGTTGAGCGCGGCGAGCGCGACGACGAACAGGATCGCTATCAGGGTGGGCGGCACCGCGTCGGTGAACTCCGCCAGGTAGTCGCCGCTGAACGCGCGGGCCGCGGCGCTCGCCGACGACAGGCCCGAGCACATCACCATGAAGGCCACGATGAAGGTCAGGAACGGGACCTTGAACGCCTTCTGCGTGTAGAGCGCGGCGCCGGCCGCCTTCGGGTACTTGCCGACGAGTTCCACGTACGAGGCGGCCGTCAGGACCGCGACGACGAAGCCGATCAGGAACGGCAGCCAGAGCGCGCCGCCGACCCGGCCGGCGACCTGGCCGGTGGTGGCGTAGATGCCGGTGCCCAGGATGTCGCCGATGACGAAGAGGATGAGCAGTTTCGGGCCGAGGGCGCGTTTGAGTCCGGGCGCGTCCCCGGCCGGTCCCGGCGTGTCCGACGCCGTCGGTGTCTCTGATGCGGGCATGGAATGGCCTCCCCCGATCGGTGGTGGGAAGTGTTCTGCCCGGTGCGGCCGGGCTGATTCCTCTCCGTCCCCGCCAGGGTTCCCGCCGCTCCCGCGCCGGGGCGGCGGTCAGTCCCGCACGAGCGCGTCCGGGTGCCCGCCGCCGGATTCGGCGACGATCTCCGCCACGCTCTGCGGCTCCCGTACGGTCGCGAACCGCACACCGTCCTCCGGCGGGTCCGCAGCCCGCGCCGTGAAGCCGTGGATGCCGGGCCGGGCAAGGCTGTTGTACGCGTAGTGGTTGGCGAAGTAGTACGCGCCGGTGTCCAGCGCCGCGACGAGATCGCCCTGCTCAAGCGGTGGCAGCGGCCGGCCGGTGGCCAGCATGTCGCCCGCGAAGCACGCGGGGCCCGCGATGTCCTGGGCGACGGCGGGACCCTCCTTGGGGCGGCCGTCGGCGCCGTACGCGGCGATGCGCAGCGGCCACGACTCCGGGTCGTAGACGGTGCGGGTGGCGACCTGCACGCCCGCGTGGGTGACGGCGACGGGCCGGCCGCCGGCGGACTTCGCGTACTCGACACGGGCCAGCACCGTGCCGTGCTTGGCGAGCAGGGAACGGCCGAACTCGGTCACGATCCCGTAGCCGCCGTCGAACAGGCCCGGGACGGTGGATTTCAGCAGCCGGGCGTACTCGGCGTGGGTGGGGGTCTCGTCGTCGGACGAGAAGTTGACCGGGAGGCCGCCGCCGATGTCGATGGTGTCGACCTGCCGCCGGCCGGCCGCCGCGTTGATCTCCTCGGCCAGTTCGTGAACGGCCCTGACGCCTTCCGCCATCAGGGCGAGCGGGACGCCCTGGGAGCCGGAGTGGGCGTGCAGCCGGGTCAGCCAGGGCCGGTCCAGGAACGCCCTGACGACCCACGCGCGGGCGCCCTCGTCGCGCAGCGCGACGCCGAACTTCGAGGTGGCCGTCGCCGTGGACAGGGCGCCGATGGAGCCGCTGCCGGTCTGCGGGTTGACCCGCAGACCGATCGGGGAGCCGGTGGGCGCCGAGGACAGGAGCGTGTCGAGACGGGCGAGTTCCTGCGGGTTGTCGGCGTTGACGGCGATACCGAGCGCCAGCGCCTCGCGCAGCTCGGCGGGCGTCTTGGCGGGCGAGTCGAGGACGGTGCGGTCGGGCCTGATCCCGGCGGCGCGAGCCAGTCCCAGCTCGCCGGGGCTCGCGACCTCGGCCCCGATCCCCTCGGTGTGCAGCAGGCGCAGGACGGGCACCAGGGGCGCCGCCTTCACCGCGAAGGCGTGCAGCACGCGGGTACCAGGGGCGGCGACGGCCGCGAACGCGGCGTGCAGCGCGGCGGCGGAGGCGCGGACACCCGCCACGTCGAGGAGCGCGACGACGGGAGCGGCCTCGGTGAGGAGCCCCTGCCCGACGGCGGCCCGTACGGCGAGATCGCGCCTGGATGCCGCTGTCGCGGATACCTGTCCCCGGTCGTCGCTGCCTGGTTTCTCGTGACTGCGGATGTCCTCGGCCATGCGTGTCAGCCAATCATCCGGCCGCCGGTTACTCCACTGTTGACTACATCTATTCACCCGGCGAGGATGTGAATAGTTTGGCCAACAGTGGAGCAGCGACGGAGGAGGCACCGCCATGTCAGGACCCCGACCCGTACGGGCACCGCGCGGTACGGAACTGAGCGCCCTGGGATGGCAGCAGGAGGCCGCCCTCCGTATGCTCCAGAACAACCTCGACCCCGAGGTCGCCGAACACCCCGACCAGCTCGTCGTCTACGGCGGCACCGGGAAGGCCGCGCGGGACTGGCGCTCGTTCGACGCGATGACGCGCACGCTGCGGACGCTGAAGCGGGACGAGACGATGCTCGTGCAGTCCGGCCGCCCGGTGGGCGTGATGCAGACCCACGAGTGGGCGCCGCGCGTGCTGATCGCCAACTCCAACCTCGTCGGCGACTGGGCCAACTGGGAGGAGTTCCGGCGGCTGGAACAGCTCGGCCTCACCATGTACGGCCAGATGACCGCCGGCTCCTGGATCTACATCGGCACCCAGGGCATTCTCCAGGGCACGTACGAGACGTTCGCCGCCGTCGCCGCGAAGAGGTTCGGTGGCACGCTCGCCGGGACGATCACGCTCACCGCCGGGCTCGGCGGGATGGGCGGCGCGCAGCCGCTGGCCGTCACCATGAACGACGGCGTCGCGATCTGCGTCGACTGCGACCCGCGCGCCATCGAGCGCCGTATCGAGCACCGCTTCCTCGATGTGCGGGCCGACTCCCTGGAGCACGCGCTCCAGCTCGCCACCGAGGCCCGTGACGCGCGCAGGCCGCTCTCCGTCGGACTGCTCGGCAACGCGGCGGAGCTGCTGCCCCGGATGCTGGCGGAGGGCGCGCCGGTCGACATCGTCACCGACCAGACGTCGGCGCACGATCCCCTCGCCTATCTGCCGATCGGCGTCGACTTCGACGACATGGCGTCCTACGCCGCCGAGAAGCCGGCCGACTTCACGCTGCGGGCCCGCGAGTCCATGGCGCGGCACGTGGAGGCGATGGTCGGCTTCATGGACGCGGGCGCCGAGGTCTTCGACTACGGCAACTCCATCCGGGGCGAGGCCCAACTGGCGGGATACGACCGGGCGTTCGCCTTCCCCGGATTCGTACCCGCCTACATCAGGCCGCTGTTCTGCGAAGGCCGGGGTCCGTTCCGCTGGGCGGCGCTCTCCGGGGAGGCGTCGGACATCCACAAGACCGACAAGGCGATCCTGGAGCTGTTCCCCGAGGGCGACTCCGCGCAGAACGCGTCCCTGCACCGCTGGATCCGGATGGCCGGCGAACGCGTCCACTTCCAGGGCCTGCCCGCGCGTATCTGCTGGCTCGGCCTCGGTGAGCGGGACAGGGCCGGTGAGCGGTTCAACGACATGGTCGCCCGCGGTGAACTCGCCGCGCCGGTCGTCATCGGCCGCGACCACCTGGACGCGGGCTCGGTCGCCTCCCCGTACCGCGAGACCGAGGGCATGCTCGACGGCTCGGACGCGATCGCCGACTGGCCGCTGCTGAACGCCATGGTGAACGTCGCCTCCGGTGCCTCCTGGGTCTCCGTCCACCACGGCGGCGGCGTCGGCATGGGCCGCTCGATCCACGCCGGCCAGGTGACGGTCGCCGACGGCACGGAGCTGGCCGGCGAGAAGATCCGCCGCGTCCTGACCAACGACCCGGCCATGGGCGTCATCCGCCACGTCGACGCCGGCTACGACCTCGCGGAGTCGGCCGCCACCGACCGCGGCGTCCGCGTCCCGATGCGGGAGGGCGAATGACGACGGCGGGCACCGGCCCGGACGGCCGCCGCGCCGAGCCGGCGGAACCGGCTCCGGACGGGCCGGACGCGCCCCGCCCGGACACCGGACCGCGACAGAGGGCCGGTGCGCGGCCGGGGGAAGGCGCGGCGCCCCGCGGTCCGGTGCCGTCCGCCGGCGGCTCCTTCCAGGAGATGTGGCGGGAGCTGGCGCCCGTCGGACGGGACGCGGGCAGCGGGGGCTACCGGCGCTACGCGTGGAGCGGCGCGGACCGGGAGTGCCGCGAGTGGTTCCGGGGACAGGCCGAGGCGCGGGGGCTGGTCTACGAGACCGACCGGAACGGCAACCAGTGGGGGTGGCTCGGTGACCCCCACGGCGGGGACGCCGTCGTCGTCGGGTCGCATCTGGACTCCGTGCCCGACGGCGGCGCCTTCGACGGGCCGCTCGGCGTGGTGTCCTCCTTCGCCGCGCTCGACGAACTCCGCCGCCGGGGAGCCGAGTTCACCCGGCCGGTCGCCGTCACCAACTTCGGCGACGAGGAGGGCGCCCGGTTCGGGCTCGCCTGTGTCGGCTCCCGGCTCACCTCGGGGCAGCTCGGTGTCTCACAGGCGCACGCCCTGTGCGACGGCGACGGCGTCCTTCTGCCGCGCGCCATGGAGGCGGCCGGTTACGACCCGGACGCCATCGGGCCCGACCCCGAACGCCTCGCCCGGATCGGCGCGTTCGTCGAACTCCACGTCGAACAGGGACGCGCGCTCGACCTGACCGGCGATCCCGTCGGTATCGCCTCCTCCATCTGGCCGCACGGCCGCTGGCGCTTCGACTTCCACGGCGAGGCCAACCACGCCGGCACCACCCGCCTCTCCGACCGGCGCGACCCGATGCTCGGCTACGCGCAGACCGTCCTCGCCGCCCGGCGCGAGGCGGAACTCGCCGGTGCGCTCGCCACCTTCGGCAAGATCGCCGTCGAACCCAACGGCGTCAACGCCATCCCCTCCCTCGTGCGCGGCTGGCTCGACTCCCGCGCCGCCGACCAGGCCACCCTGGACACCGTCGTCACCGCGATCGAGGCGGCGGCCCGCGAGCACGCCGAGCGCGCGGGCATCGACCTGCGGGTCGTACGGGAGTCCTTCACGCCCGTCGTCGAATTCGAGCACGCCCTGCGCGACGAGCTCGGCAGGATCCTCGGCGGCCGGCTCCCCGTACTCGGCACCGGCGCCGGTCACGACGCGGGTATTTTGTCCGGATCCATTCCGACCGCGATGCTGTTCGTACGCAACCCCACCGGCGTCTCGCACTCCCCGGCCGAATTCGCGGCCGAGGACGACTGCGTGGCCGGGGTCCTCGCACTCGCCGACGTACTGGAAGGGCTGGCCTGCACGTGACCACGTACTGGCTGGAGCACGCCTGGCTCGGCACGCACGTCGAACCCGGCGTCACCGTGACCGCGGCCGACGGCCGGATCACCGGCGTCCGCACCGGGGACGGCACCCCGCCGCCCGGTGCCACGGCCCTGCGCGGGATCACGCTCCCCGGCCTGGCCAACACGCACTCGCACGCCTTCCACCGCGCGCTGCGCGGCAAGGTCCAGGTCGGCTCCGGCACCTTCTGGACCTGGCGCGAGATGATGTACCGGGCCGCGGCCAGGCTCACCCCGGAGAACTACCACGCGCTCGCCCGCGCCGTGTACGCCGAGATGGCGCTGGCCGGCATCACCGCCGTCGGCGAGTTCCACTATCTGCATCACGCCCCCGGCGGAACGCCCTACGACGATCCCAACGCGATGGGCGAGGCGCTGATCGCCGCCGCCGACGACGCCGGGATCCGGATCACCCTCCTCGACACCGCCTATCTCTCCTCCGGCATCTCCGCGCGCCGCGGCGGCAAGCCCCCGGACCGGCACCAGGTCCGCTTCTCCGACGGCACCGCGCACGCCTGGGCGGAACGCGTCTCCGGCCTCGCGGCCCGGTACCCCCAGGACGACGACCACGTCCGGATCGGCGCCGCCATCCACTCCGTACGCGCCGTGCCCGCCGAGCAGCTGTCCACCGTCGCCGAATGGGCCGAGGCCCGGCAGGCCCCGCTCCATGTCCATCTCTCCGAACAGACCGCCGAGAACGACGCCTGCCTCGCCACCCACGGCCGCACCCCCGCCCGTCTCCTCGCCGACAACGGCGTCCTCGGCCCCCGCACCACCGGCGTCCACAACACGCACCTCACCGACGAGGACATCGCCCTGCTGGGCTCCACCCGCACCGGCACCTGCATGTGCCCCACCACCGAACGCGACCTCGCCGACGGCATCGGCCCCGCCGCGCGCCTCCAGCTCGCCGGCTCCCCGCTGTCGCTGGGCAGCGACAGCCACGCCGTGATCGACATCCTCGAAGAGGCCCGCGCCCTCGAACTCAACGAACGCCTGCGCTCCCGCACGCGCGGCCACTGGACCGCCGCCGCGCTCGTCACCGCCGCCACGGCCGACGGCCACGCGGCCCTCGGCAGACCCGAAGGGGGCCGGATCGAGCGCGGCGCGCTCGCCGACCTCGTCACCGTCGCCCTGGACTCCGTCAGAACAGCGGGGCAAGTGCCCCGACTGGGCGCGGAGACCGCCGTATTCGCCGGGACGGCCGCCGACGTGCGCCACACGGTCGTGGCCGGCCGCCATCTCGTACGCGACGGCGCGCACACCCTGATCCCCGACGTACCGGACGCACTCGCCCGGTCCATCGCGGCCGTACGCGGCTGAAGGAGAGCATCCCCACGATGACGTCCGCCAACGCCCACACCGCGCCCGCGAGCACACCCGCGGGCACACCCACCACCGTCGTCACCAACATCGCCGCTCTGGTCACCAACGACCCCTCCCTCGGTGACGGATCCCCCATCGGTCTGATCCAGGACGCGGCCGTCGTCATCGCCGGTGACCGCGTCGTCTGGGCCGGTGAATCAAGCAAAGCACCCGCCACTGACAACGCGGTCGACGCCGGCGGCCGGGCCGCCGTCCCCGGCTTCGTCGACTCCCACTCCCACCTCGTCTTCGCGGGCGACCGCACCCAGGAGTTCAACGCCCGCATGTCGGGGCGCCCCTACTCCGCGGGCGGCATCCGCACCACCGTCGCCGCCACCCGCGCCGCCACCGACGACGAGCTGAGCGCCAACGTCGCGAAGTACCTCGCGGAGGGCCTGCGCCAGGGCACCACCACCCAGGAGACCAAGTCCGGCTACGGCCTCACCGTCGCCGACGAGGCACGCGCGCTGCGCGTCGCGGCCCGGCACACGGACGAGGTGACCTACCTCGGCGCGCACATCGTCGCGCCCGAACTCGCCGACGACCCCGCCGCCTACGTCGCCCTCGTCACCGGCGACATGCTCGACGCCTGTGCCCCGTACGCCCGTTGGGTCGACGTCTTCTGCGAGAAGGGCGCCTTCGACGGCGACCAGGCACGCGCGATCCTCACCGCGGGCGCGGCGAAGGGCCTGGTGCCGCGCGTCCACGCCAACCAGTTGTCGTACGGCCCCGGTGTCCAGCTCGCCGTCGAACTGGACGCCGCCTCCGCCGACCACTGCACCCACCTCACGGACGCGGACGTCGACGCGCTCGCCCACTCGCGCACCGTCGCCACGCTGCTGCCCGGCGCCGAGTTCTCCACCCGCGCCCAGTGGCCCGACGCCCGCCGGCTGCTCGACGCGGGCGCCACCGTCGCCCTCTCCACCGACTGCAACCCCGGCTCGTCCTTCACCTCGTCGATGGCCTTCTGCGTCGCCCTCGCCGTACGCGACATGGGGATGACGCCCGACGAGGCGATCTGGTCGGCCACCGCGGGCGGCGCCGCCGCGCTGCGCCGCACCGACGTCGGACGCCTGGCACCCGGCGCCCGCGCCGACCTCGTCCTGCTCGACGCCCCGAGCCATGTCCATCTCGCCTACCGGCCCGGGGTCCCGTTGACCCACGCGGTCTGGAGGGCCGGCGAACGCGTGCGTTAGGCCGTGTCTTCAAAGCAGCGCCGTCCGCCCGCAGGGCGGGCCGGGCGGGACTTCGAAGACACGACCTGGGTCCCCTCGCAACCCGTCGGAACGCGTGGATCCCGGCGGCGGGCAAGTGACTCGCCACGCCGCCGGGACCGCGGGATCAGGAGTGCGTGACCGCTACGCGTTCACCGACCACTTCTGGTTGGCCGCGCCCGTGCACGTCCAGATCTGGGCCCGTGCCCCGTTGGTCGCGGCGCCGCCGGTCACGTCCATGCATTTGTCCGCCTGGATGTTCACGACGTCGTTCGCGCCCGACACGGCCCAGCGCTGATTGCCGCTGCCCGCGCAGTCCCAGAGCTGGAGCTGGGCGCCGTTCGCGGTGCTGTTGTCCTTCACGTCCAGGCACTTGCCGAGCGCCCGCAGCGAGTCGTTGGGGCCCCGGCTCCACTGCTGCGCGGCCGAGCCGTTGCAGTCGTAGAGCTGCACGGCGGTTCCGTTGGCGGGATTCGCCCCCGCCACGTCCAGGCACTTGCCGCCGAGTCCGGTGATCGAGCCGCCGGTGCCTCCGCCGCCGTCGGTGGTGACCCGTACGTAGTCGACGGTCAGGGTGTTCGGGAAGGGCGTGCCGCTGTTGGGGTCACCGGGCCAGTAGCCGCCCACCGCGAGGTTGAGGATCAGGAAGAACGGCTTGTTGAACACCCATTCCCGGCCGCCCAGATCGGCGGGCGTACGGGTCTGGAAGACATTGCCGTCGACCGACCAGCGGATGGAGTTGGGCGACCAGTCGATCGCGAAGGTGTGGAAGGCGTCGGCGAACGCCTGGCCGCCGGGCAGGGTGTAGCCGGCGCCGATACCGCCCGAGCCCGAGTAACCGGGGCCGTGCAGGGTGCCGTGGACCGTGCCGGGCTCGAAGCCGACGTTCTCCATGATGTCGATCTCGCCGCTGTTGGGCCAGCCGACCTGGCCCATGTTGTTGCCGAGCATCCAGAACGCCGGCCACATGCCCTGGCCGCGCGGGATCTTCATCCGGGCCTCGACCCGGCCGTACTGCGCCGTGAACTTGCCCGCCGTGTTGAGCCGGGCCGAGGTGTACTCGCAACGGCCGTACCAGCACTGGTAGTTGCCGGGGTTGTTCTTGCGGGCGGTGATGACGAGGTTGCCCTGGCCGTCGAGGGCGGCGTTGGTATTGCCGGGCGTGTAGTACTGCCGTTCGTGGTTGTTGACGTTGTCGCCGGTCTCGATCTGCCATCTACTGCCGTTGACGGCCGATCCCGCGGGTCCGTCGAAGTTCTCGTCGAACGTCACGGCCATGGGCGCCGCGTTCTCGCCGCTCGCGGCGGTGACGCGGGACTCGGGGGCGGGCGCCGCTCCGGCGGGCCCGGCGGTGGCCACGCTCGTACAGCAGAGAAGAGCCAGGGCGTACAGCGTCACACGACGCCGCAGGGGGGTTCGCACAGGTCATCACTTCACTTCTTGTGGAGGCATGAGCATGACATTCAGGGCGATGGAGCGCGGGGTCGGAACCCGTTATTTCAATACTTGATTTAAGGGAGGGCGGGAGGGGTCGTCAAGGCGTTGGTATGGACCAAAGTTCCTGACTGCCCGTCACCCGACCTCCCCCGGCGCGGCCTCCACCACGCCCCGGCAACTACCGCAGGATGACCGGGAGTTGCTGCACGCTGTTGCCCACGAAGCTCGCGTGGCGCGGCAGTTCCTCTTCCGTGACCGCGACGTCCAGGTCGGGGAAGCGGGCGAACAGCCGTTCCAGCGCGATCGTCGCCTCCATCCGGGCCAGCGACGACCCCAGACAGAAGTGCGCGCCGTGCCCGAGCGAGAGATGACGGGTGGCCGGCCCCGTGTGCCTGGTGAGGTCGAACGCGTCCGCGTCCTCGCCGTGCGCGGCCTTGTCGCGGCCCGCCGCCGAGTAGCCCGCCAGCACCGGCGTACCCCGCGGGATCACGGTGCCGTCCACGGTCAGGTCACGGGTCGGGTAGCGGAACGGGAAGAAGCTCACCGGGCTGTCCCAGCGCAGGGTCTCCTCGACCACGTCCGACCAGCTCGCCTTGCCGTACCGGACCAGTTCGAGCTGATCACGGTGGCGGCACAGCGCGCGGACCGCGTTGGTGATCAGATTCAGCGTCGTCTCGTGCCCCGCGATGATCATCAGCAGCAGCGTGCCGATGAGTTCGTGTCCGCTCAGCCGGTCGCCGTCCTCCTCGCGCACGGCGATCAGCGCGCTCGTCAGGTCCTCCCCGGGCTTCTCGGTGCGGGAGGCGGCCACCGCGCCCAGCACGGCGACGATGTCCCGGTTGGCCGCCATCGCGTCCTCGGGCGAGATGTCGGTCGCGACGATCTGGTTCGACAGATGGTGCAGCCGGCCCTGGTGCTCCGCGTCCACGCCCAGCAGTTCGCAGATCACGCCCATCGGCAGCGGCAGCGCGAAGTGCTCGCGGAGGTCGATCGGCCTGTTCCCGCCGTCGTCCGCGGCCTCCTCCAGGGCGTCCAGCAGCTCCGCCGTCACCTCCTCCACTCGGCCGCGCAGGGCCTCCACCCGCCGCGTCGTGAACGCCTTGCTCACCAGCGAGCGCAGCCGCCGGTGGTCCTCGCCGTCCGCCGTCGTCATGCCCTGCACCGTCGCGAACGTCTTCAGCGGCCACCCGTCGGGGATCAGCCCGTCCTGGAGCGCCGTGAAGTGCGCGGCGCCCTTCGCGACATCGGGGTGGGACAGGAACTCCTTCAGCGCGTCGTGCCCGATGACGGCCATGGCCCCGACCTCGCCGGGGAGTACGACGGGGGCCACCGCGCCCCGCGCGAGCAGGCGCGCGTTCGCGGCGTGCGGACAGCCGCCGGACGGGTCCATCCGGTGCGGCGCGGTGCCGGACATCTCGTGGGTGGTGCTCGGCTCGGGGCTCAACAGGCTCTCCTCAACTCCGCGTCGCCCGCGGGTCACGCGGCAACTGCGGCTCGGTGAAGCGGACGGGCAGGGCCGCCAGGCCCTTGCTCCATGGCGATTTGATCCAGGCCAACTCGTGCTCCGGTACGTCCAGTTCGAGATCCGGCAGCCGGTGCCTGATCGTGTCGACCGCGGTACGCGTGATCAGCCTGGCCGGGTCCTGGGCCGGGCAGGTGTGGGGCCCGGCCCCGAACGCCAGATGGGACCGGTTGCCGACGACGGGCGTACCGTCCTCCGGCAGGATGGCGGGGTCGGCGTTCGCCGCCGCCAGACCGAGGATCAGCATGTCCCCGGACCGGATGTCCCGGCCGCCGAACCGCAGGTCGCGGGTGGCGTACCGGGCGGGGAAGTTCTGCGTCGGCGGGAAGCGCCACAGCACCAGGTCCAGCGCGTCGTCGACGCTCAGATGACCGCCGCTGAGCGAGGACCGGAACGCCGGGTCGCAGAGCAGGATGCGCAGGGTGGTGGCGATCCAGTTCACCGTCGTCTGGTTGCCCGCGACGAACATCACCACCAGGTTGTGCAGCACTTCCTCGTCCGTCAGCCCCGCCGGATGGTGCAGCAGCGCGGACGTCACGTCGTTGCCGGGGCGGTGCCGCTTCTCCTCGATGAGGGTGAGCAGGATCGCGCCCATCCGCTTGCTGGCGTCGGCGGAGTCCGCGTTCGCCACCACCAGCCCCGCGATCGCCTCGACGAGCTGCTCACCCGTTCGTTCGTCGAGGCCGAGCAGACCGGTGATCACCATCAGCGGCAGCTTGCGCGCGTAGTCGGAGACCAGGTCCGCCCGCCTGCCGTCGGCGAACTCCGCGATGAGCCGCTCGGCAGTCGCCCGTACGCCGCGCCGCAGTTCGTGCCCGTTGATCCGGCCGAGCGCGTCCGACACGGCCGCCCGCATCCGGCGGTGCTGCTGGCCGTCCGCGAACAGCAGCGCCGGCCGCCAGCCGACCATCGGCAGGATCGGCGAGTCCGCGGGCACCCGGCCCTCGCGCAGCAGACTCCAGCGGCGCGGGTCGTGCGAGAAGTCCTGCTCCTCCCGGGTGAGCCGCAGCACCTCGCGGTGTCCGAGCACCAGCCATGCCTCGATGCCGGGCGCGACGGTGACGGGGGCCACCGGGCCGTACTCGGCGCGCAGCCGCTCGTACAGGCGCGGCATCCCGTCGCCGTCGAGGTCCTCCCCGTAGATGGGTGTCGCGGGCGAGTGCGCCGACAGGGGCAGGGGTGCCGACAGGGGCCCGTGCGCGGGTGTCGGTGTGGGCGAGGTCATGTGGACTCCATGGTCATGCCGGCTCCGTCGTCATGAGGACTCGGCGGCGAGGACGAGATGGCGTACGAGGGCGATGAGCGCCATGACCGAGGACCGCTCGTCCCGCGCGTCGCAGGACACCAGCGGGGTGTCCGGCAGCAGGTCGAGCGCCGCGCGCAGCTCGGTGTCACTGTGCACGGGGCTGCCCGGGAAGACGTTGACGGCGACCGCGAACGGCAGCCCCAGGTCCTCCAGATGGCCGAGCGCGTCGAACGAGGCGGTCAGATCGCGGGTGTCCACGAGGGCGAGCGCCCCGAGCGCGCCCTGTGCCAGATCGCGCCAGGCGGGCAGGAAACGCTGCTGTCCGGGCGTACCGAAGAGGTACAGGACCAGCTCGCCGTCGAGTGTCATACGGCCGAAGTCCAGGGCCACCGTGGTGGTGGCCTTGGACCGGTCGGCCGGCACGTCGACCGAGGCGCCCGCCTTGGTCATGACGGCCTCGGTGCTCAGCGGTTTGATCTCGGAGACCGTGCCGATGAACGTGGTCTTGCCGACGCCCAGCGGCCCGACGACCATGATCTTGGCCGCGCCGGCGACGCTGGATCTGACGTACTTGCCGGCGGTCGCGGCGCCCTCGGCGGCGGCGTCGCCGCCGGGTGTGTTCAGCGCGGACGCCTCGGCCTCAGAGGCGGCTTTCGAGGCCATGGAGGACCTTTCTCAGCATGGTCACATCGGCTCGTTCGGCCGGCGGTATGGGCGGACGGGTGACGATCAGTCCCCAGTCGATGAGATCGGCGAGCAGCACCTGCACGACGGAGGGCGGCTGGCCGAGATGGGCCGACACCTCGGCCACCGAGAGCAATCCCTGACAGTGCGTCAGGATTGTCCGGTGCTCCGGCTGGAGCGCCGCCGGCGGGACCGCTTCCCTGGCCACCACGAGCGATTCCCAGGACAGCGGCTCGCCCCCGGCGTCCGCCCTGCCACCCGTGATCACGTACGGGCGTACCGCCGACGTGGTGGCCCGGTCGTCGGAGCGTTCCGTCATGACGACGGGCTCACCGGATCCCGGGGCTGGCTGCTCAGGTGGCTGCCGATCTTCACGACCAGGAGCTGCATCTGCTGGGCCACCAGGCCCACGTCGGCGTCGGTCTCGGTCGCGGCGCCGAGCTGGGCGCCCACGCCCGCCGAGGTGAAGAGGATGAAGCCGTGGTCGGACTCCAGCATCAACTGCCTTACGTTCGAGCCGTTCCCGAACAGCAGCCCGGCCGTCGACCGGCCGGTCATGGTCAGCGCGGCGGACGCGGCGGCGAGCGACTCGGCCTCGGCCACGCTCAGTTCGGCCACCGGGCCGGCCAGATCGGCGGCGGACGCGTGGCCGAGCCGCAGACCGTCCTCGGAGACGACCACCGCGTGCCGGACCCCGGGGATGTCGGTCAACGGGCGGAGCATCCAACCCAGATCGGGCAGTCGGGAGATCGTTCCGGTCACTCTTCCGGTCACTGCCGGCCTCCGTCGTGTTGGTCGGGCACTTCGGTGTCCTGGACGGCCTCCGCGCGGCCACGACGCGACCCGGAGAGCACGCTGGTGATCGAGGCGCGTGCCGCCTCGGGCGTCCAGGGGCGGTCGGGCCGCGGCTCTCGCCGCGGCTGCGACGCCTGGTCCTCCGCCCGCTCCTGACCCGCCGCGGCGGCGGGGTCCCGGCGCCTGCTGCGGCGGCGCGGCAGCGCCCCGGACCCGTCCTCGGCGCTCGCGGCGGCGGCCGGGCGCTCGTGGTCACGCCCGCCGTCCGCCGACGCGCCGTCCGCCGGGGTGCCCATCGGCAGGCCGTTCGTCGCGGGCGCCGGCTCCCGTGCCGGCACCGGCTCGGCGGGGAAGTGCGACAGCGGCTCGGTCAGCAGCCGGTGCGGTACGAAGGTGACGGCCCGGGTCCCGCCGTACGCCGACGCTCCCGTCAGCTCCACGTTGAAGCCCATCTCCCGGCTCCAGCGCCCCACGCACGCCAGCCCCAGCCGGGGGACGGCCCCGAGCCTGGTCAGGTCCAGCTCGTCCCTGAGCTGCGACATGGCCTGGTGCAGTACGTCCGGCGGCATACCGAGGCCCGCGTCGTCGATCTCCACCACGGCGCCCGCGCCCACCTCGCGGATCGTCACGACGACCTGGGTGCGGGAGGGCGAGAACACGGTCGCGTTCTCCAGGAGTTCGGCGATCGCGTGCATCAGACCCTCGACGGCCGGCGGTACCACGAACAGCGTCTGCCCGCCGTGCACCTCCACCCGCCCGAACTCCACGATCCTCGACTGGGCGCCGCGCACGCAGTCGTACAGCGAGACCGGCTGCGACTCGCGCCTGGCCGGCCAGATCCCGCACATCACCAGCAGGGTCTGGGCCTTGCGGGTCATCTGCGAGGCCGCGTGGTCCGCCTTCATCACGTCCGCCATCAGCCGCGGGTCGTCGATGGCACGCTCCACGTGGTCGAGCACCTGCTGCTGCACCGTGGCCATCGCGTGCATGTTGCGGGCGACCGACTCGAAGGCCGTCTGCACCGAGTCGCGCAGCCCGCGCTCGCGCCGTACGCCCTCGTCCGAGCCGAGCGCCGCGACCACCGCCGCCAGCGCCCGTGCGAACTCCTCGCCGGTGGCGGCCTCGGGGGCCAGGGGCCCGGGCACTCCGTCCAGCCGCCGCCCCGCGCGCACCCGTTCGGTGATGGCGGGGACGCGTACGGCGGCCAGATGGGCCACCTCGGCGGCTCGCGCGTTCGCGGTCCGCCGCTCCCGGTCCCGCCCGGCGCGCTCCGCGGACAGCCGCCGGTACAGCACCAGGACCCAGGCCAGGAGCAGTACCGCCAGGGCCGCGCAGCCGCTCGCGAGCGCCTGCCGCCACTCCGCCGCGGACACCAGTCCGATCAGCGCCGCGGCGACGGCGGCGGCCACCAGGGCCCCCAGCCACCACAGCGCCTGTTGTTTCCGTGTGTTCGGCTGCCGGCTCAGCACGGCGATCCCGACATGGCAGGCGTGGACAGGGCTGACACGGGGACCGGGCCTCTTCCAGGACTCGTCGGACACGTGGGGGTTGCGAGCGATCTGATCGGCTCGCGTGATCGTGAGCACCCAGATACTACGAGCAATAAGCCGGATTAGGGCAGGAGTTGCGCAACTCCTGTCACTCGGCGGCACAGGACAGGCACCATCCGCACACGTGCCGGGCCCCGGCTCGCCGGGCATATGCGCTGGCCGCGCGCCTGAACCCACCCCGCGCACCGGTATCCCCGCCCACACCCGTCCCATGTACAGGTCCACCCGCCCTGTCGGTTCGCGTTTCGTATCCGTCACGACATGGCCGACTGGCCCTGTACCGGAAGGATTTGGGCCGGTACCGTCCTGTTCGAGTGATGACCGGGGGGTCGAGTTGAGCGACGTACGCGTACGTGGCGGGGCCGCCGCCCGCATCCGTGTGGTGCGGCCGGGGGAGCTGGACGAGGGGCACATCGCGCGCTGGCGGGAGTTACGGGCGCTGTCCGGCGCGCCCGCCAATCCGTTCATGGAGCCGGAGTTCACCCGGGCCGTCGGACGCGTCCGGCCCGGTGCCCGGGTCGCGGTCGTCGAGGGGGGCGGAGAGGCGGCCCTCGGCTTCTTCCCCTACGAGAGAGGGCCGTTGGGGCAGGGCCGCGCGATCGGGTACGGCGTGTCCGACTGCCAGGGACCGGTGCTGGCCCCCGGACACGGCCTCGAAGCGGCCGAGTTGCTGCGCGCCTGCTCGCTCACCAGCTGGGAGTTCGACAACCTGGAGGCGGGACAGCATCTGTTCGCCCCGGCCGCCACCGAGGAGTTCGACTCCCCGGTCATCGACATCGGCCGGGGATACGCGGCGTACGAGAGCGGCCTGCGCGCCCGGTCGCCCAAGTTCTTCCGCACGACGGCCGCCAAGGAACGCAGACTGGCCCGCCGGGCCGGCGAGGTCGGATTCGTCTTCGACGAGCGCGATCCCGCGGCGCTGCGCACGCTCATGGAGTGGAAGTCGGCGCAGTACCGCAGGACCGGCCGGCGCGACCGCTTCGCCAAGGAGTGGATCAGCGCGCTGGTGAAGGGGCTGGCGGCCGACCACACTCCCGACCGCACGCCCGGCTGCTCGGGCGTGCTCTCCGTCCTGTACGTCGCGGACCGCCCCGTCGCCGCGCACTTCGGGCTCCGCTCGCGCACCGTCCTGTCGTGCTGGTTCCCCGCCTACGACACGGAGTTCGCCAAGTACTCGCCTGGCCTGATCCTCCATCTGCGGATGGCCGAGGCGGCGGCCGGCGCCGGGATCGGCCTGCTCGATCTCGGGCGCGGCGCCGCCGAGTACAAGGACGCGCTCAAGACCGGGAGTCTGCGGGTGCGCGAGGGCGCCTCGGTACGGCCGGGGCCACGGGCGGCCCTGTACCGGCTCGGCCGCGAACCGTCGCGCCGCGCGCACGGCTTCGTACGGAACCGGCCGAAGCTGGCCCGGTACGCGCAGCGCGCCCTCAACCAGGTGGGCCGGCTCCGGGACCGGTGACCGGCGAGTCGTCCCCGGCGCACACGAGCGGAGGCATGGTGACGCACACTCCGAGCACGTCCTCACGATCGACCTCGACGCCAGGACAAGGGGCGGGGCAGGGGCCCGGACAGGGGCCGGTGCCGCGTTCGCCGCTGCGCCACATCGGCGTGGTTGACCTGGACCTGGACCTGGACCTGGACCTTGACCTGGATCCGGGCCCGGGCCCGGCCCCCGGCCCCGGCGGCAGGCCGCACGTACGGTCACTCACCCCCGCCCCCGGCGGCCCGCCCCTGCGCGCGGGCGCCCTCTTCGCGCTCGTACGGCTCCGGGGCCGCCCCGTCGCCACCGTCCTCACCACGGTCCCGGACGGCGCCGACCTCGCCGACGCACTCGTCACGGCCTTCCGCGAGCAGTACGTGGCGCGCGCCCCGCACCCGTCCGGGACCGACACGTTCGGCGGGACGCCACCGCGTACGACCGTCGTCGTCGCCACCCGCGAGCGCGCCGACCGGCTCGGCCGGGCGCTGGACTCGCTCCTCGCGCAGGACCACCCGGACTTCCATGTCGTGGTCGTCGACAACGCGCCCGTCACCACCGCCACGCGCGAACTGGTCGACGAGGTCTACGCGGACCGCGTCACCTACGTCCGCGAACCGGTGCCGGGACTGGCCGTCGCGCACAACCGGGGCGTCGCCGCCACCGGCAGCCCCGTCGTCGCCTTCACGGACGACGACGTCGTCGCCGACCCGCGGTGGCTCTCCGCGCTCACCGCGCCGCTCGCGGCCGATCCCCGCACCGGCTGTGTCACGGGCCTGATCCTCCCCGCCCGGCTGACCACCCCCGCGCAGGTCCTGCTGGAGAGCCACGGCGGCTTCTCCAAGGGCTTCGCCACCCGGCTCTGGGACCCGGCCGCGCCACCCGCCGACGAACCGCTCTTCCCCTTCGCCGCGGGCAGTTTCGGCTCCGGCGCCAGCATGGCGTTCCGCACCTCCGCGCTGCGCGCCGTCGGCGGCTTCGACCCCGCCACCGGCACCGGCACACCCGCCAGGGGCGGCGACGACCTCTACGCGTTCGTCCGGATCCTGGCCGCGGGCCACCGCCTGCGCTACACACCGGACGCGCTCGTCTGGCACCACCACCGCGAGACCTGGCAGGACCTGCGGGACCAGGCGTACGGCTACGGCGCCGGCCTCACCGCCTACCTCACCGCGGTCCTGTGCCGGCAGCCCTCCCTCCTGCCCGCCCTGCTCGCGAGGCTCCCGCGCGGCCTGGCCCACGCCCGCGCCATCACCGCCCACCGTCCGGCGGGGACCGCGACGCGCGACCCCGGCGGCCACGGCACCCCCGGCGCGCACGGCGCCCACGGCCACCCGTGGCCGCTCTCGCTGTCCCGGCTGGAGCGCAGGGGCATGCTGTACGGCCCGCTGGGCTACGCCAGGGCGCGCTGGGGGAGCCGATGACGCCGCGGGAGGACCACGCGCCGCGTGTCCCCGTGCTCCTCTACCACGCGGTCATGGCCGAACCGCCCGACTGGATCGCCGAATTCACCGTCACACCACGGCAGTTCGCCGCGCACCTGGACGCGGTCGTGGCCAGCGGCCGTACCCC
Source organism: Streptomyces sp. NPDC104581 (assembly GCF_055583685.1). Lineage (NCBI taxonomy): Bacteria > Bacillati > Actinomycetota > Actinomycetes > Kitasatosporales > Streptomycetaceae > Streptomyces > Streptomyces sp. NPDC104581. The sequence goes on along the minus strand of NZ_JBVJNN010000008.1, from coordinate 13,880 downwards.
CGTCACCGTCGGCGCGCTCGCCGGCCGGCTGACCGGCGGCGCGCCGCTGCCGCCCCGCCCCGTCGTCCTCACCTTCGACGACGGATTCGCCGATCTGCCGGGCGCGACGGCGGAGGCCCTCGCCGCACGCGGGCTGCCCGCCACCGCCTACCTCACCACCGGCGCCATCACCCCCGGCCACCGCAGCCTGCTGCCGCCCGCGCCGATGATGACGCTCGCCCAGGCGCCGTCCCTGGAGAGGCTCGGACTGGAGATCGGCGGGCACACGGTGACGCACGCGCAGCTGGACACCCTCCGCCCGGCCGAACTCGACCGGGAACTGCGGGAGTCCAAGACCGTCCTCGAAGACGCGCTCGGGCACGGGATCACGCATCTCGCCTACCCGCACGGCTACAACAGCCGCGCCGTACGCGCCGCGGCCCGCCGCGCCGGATACGCCTCGGCCGTCGCCGTACGCCACGCGCTCAGCTCCGGGACGGACGAGCCGTACCGCATCGCCCGCCTCATCGTGCGCCGCCGCCACACCGTCGCGGACGTGGCGGCGTGGATGGCGGGGGAGGGCGCCAGGGCGGCGCCGTTCCCCGACTCGGCGGCGACGGTGGGCTGGCGCCTCTACCGCAGGACCCGCGCGCTGGTGCGGGGCCCGATGTTCGCGGGCTAGGCGGGATTTGTCAGACACGGCCCAGGGGCGGCGGGGCGCCGAAGGCCGGGCACCCGGCCCCGCGCCACCGGCATCGGACCTGGCCCGCGCGACGGTGCGACAGACATGTACGAGAGCCACGCAAAAGCGCAGAGAGTTCCTATAATTCGCTGAAGGGGACAGCGGCGTGACAGCCGCGACCACAGGGGTGGGGGGAGTCGCACCGTGCAACCACGCGTGCCCGCGCCGGACTTCGGGGCCCGTCCGGCCGGGGCTCCGACCCGGAACGAGCCCCCGGGGCCGGCCCACCCGCCGCCGCCCTCGCCGCCGCCCCGGCGCGCACTCCCGCATCCCCGGCACCTCTTACGCCCCCAACTGCTGCTCACCTGGCTCCCGTTGACCGTCGCGGCGGCGCTCTGGACCTACTCGCTGCCGCGCGTCGGCTTCCGGTCCATGGGCGACTACGGGCTGCTCGACCGCCTCCCCGCCACGTTCTACGCCGCGCTCGCCCTCCTCACCTGCGGATTCCTGGTCGCGCTGCGCCGTGCCGGGACGGCCCCGTGGTGGCCCGCCGGCTACTGCGCCGCCCTTCTCGTCGCCATCAAGGCACCACCCGCCGTGCTGTACGACTCCGTGCGCTACCCCTGGGCCTCCAAGCACGACGCCGTCGTCAACCAGCTCCTGCTCCACGGTGAACTGCGCCCGGACGGCGCCCTGTCGGGCAACATGTCCGCCTACGACCAGTGGCCCGGCTTCTTCACGCTCGTCGGCGGCCTGGTGCGCGCCTTCGGTGTGGAGAGCGCCGCCGTGTTCCTCAACTGGGCGCCGATCGCGCTCGGTGTGCTGCTGATGCCGGTGCTCGTGCTGCTCTACCGCACCTTCACCGAGGACTGGCGGCTGGTGTGGACGGCCGTCTGGATCTTCCAGCTCGCCAACTGGGTCGGGCAGGACTATCTCGCGCCGCAGGGCTTCGCGTATCTGCTGCATCTGTCCGTGATCGCCGTCGTGCTCCGGCACTTCGTGCTGCCGGGGTCGGCGGACAGGCTGCGGGAGCGCTCGTTCCTGGACCCGGCGTCCGCCGCCGTGCCCCCGCCCACCGGCACCGGGCAGCGGGCCGTCGGCGTGGCCGTCCTCGCTCCGCTGATCCTCGCCGTCAACGCCTCGCACCAGCTCACCCCCGTCATGCTCTGCGTCTCGCTGTTCGCCCTGACGCTCACCCGCCGCTACCGCAACTACGGTCTGCTGGCCGTCGCCGCGCTCATCATGCTGGCCTGGGACCTGACGATGGGACGGCCGCTGTTCCTTGAGACGCTGGGCACCCTGCGCGACTCGCTGGGCCGGCTGACGCAGAACTCCCGCGCCGGATACGCCGGTGAACTCACCGGTCCGGGGCCCGAACTGGCCGGTCTCGCCAATGTGCTGATGGTGCTGGCCGTCGCCGTGCTCGCGGGGGCGGCGCTGCTCCTGCGGCGCCGGCTGGTCCGCGCGGCGCTGCCCCTGCTGCTCGTCTCGCTGGCGCCGGTCCCCCTGTTCGTCGTGAACGACTACGGCGGCGAGATGCTCTTCCGCGTCTATCTGTTCGGCCTGCCGGGCGCCGCGTTCTTCGCGGCGGCGACGCTCGTGCCCGCCGCCGGAGGCGCGCGGAAACCCTTCCGGAGGCGGGCCGGGGCACTCACCCTCCACGGCGCGCTGCCCGTCGCCCTCCTCGTGCTGCTGGCGGGCTTCCTGCCCTCGTACTACGGCAAGGAGAAGATGTACTACACGCCGCCCGCCGAGACCGCGCTCGTGACCCGCGCCATCGACCGGGCGCCCGAGGGGGCCCTGATCCTGGCCACCACCGGCTCCTTCCCGCAGGCGCTGCACCGCTACGACGAGGTCGGGCACTGGTTCTTCGCCGAGCAGGAACTTCCGGAGAACGAGCGGATGCTGGCCGACCCGGTCCGTCATCTGGTGGACGGCATCCCGCCCGGCACCGACGCGTACGTGATCCTCACGCGTACGCAGGACATCTACGCCGCCGGTGAGGGACTGCTGCCCCCGGGCGGCTTCGGCACACTGCGCTCACGGCTGACGGCCTCGCCGCTGTTCCGGGTCGTGGAGGAGCACCCGTACGGCATCGTCCTGGAGTACCGGCCCCGCACGGACACCACCGCCCCGGGGAGCGAGCGCCCATGACCCTGGATCACTTACGGCTCCGAGTACCGCCGGTCCTCGCCGGCTGGGGCGCGGTGGCGGCGACCGCGCTGCCCGGCGGTTCCCCCCTGCGGTGGATCCCGGTCCTGCTGTTCGTCTGCCTCGGACCCGGCCTCGCGCTCCTCCTGCCGCAGCGCGGCACGCTGCGCCCGGCCGCGCGCATCGAGGCGGTGGCGCTCGCCGCGCCGCTGAGCCTCTCCCTCGCGGTCACCGTCGCCACCACGCTCTTTCTGGTGCGCGGCTTCTCGGCGACGGCCCTGCTGGTGACGCTCGCGGCCGTGACGACCGTCGCCGCCGCCCTGCCCGGACTGCCGCTGCCCGCCGCGACACGGGGCGCGGCCGGTGGCGACGGCGGGCGGGGACGCTGATGGCGGCCCGGCTCGGCGACGCCGAGAAGCAGGCGTACACCGTGATCGTCCTGCTCGCCGTCGGGCTGCTCATCGCCGGGATCGGCATCTGGGCCACCGAGTCGGACGGGCACGCGGACGACGGCTGCGCGGCGACGGAGCTGCTGGAGCCACCGTGCGGCGCGTGGTGGGGGGCCTATGTCCCGTACGCGGAGGACGGCCCGGCGGACGGCTCGCTCACCAGGGCGGTGTACGCCTTCGAGAAGAAGATCGGCCGCAGGCTCGACCTCGTCTACAACTACCACGACATGTCGAACACCGAACTCGACGGGCAGCTCCTCACCCCCGACGAACGGGAGCTGGGCGAGGACCGGATGCTGATGCTGGCCTGGGAGTCCACCGTCTGGCGCGAGCCGCACCACGAGAACTGGACCGAGGACCAGCTCGGCTGGGCGAACGTCGCCGCCGGGAAGTACGACGAGGAGATCATCGATCCCCAGGCGCGGCGCATCAGGGAGTACGGCGAGGAGCACGGCAAGCGGATCTTCCTCTCCTTCGACCAGGAGGTCGACGCCCGCATCAAGGAGGGCGCGGGCACGCCGGAGGAGTACGTCGCGGCCTACCGCCATCTGCGCGACCGCTTCGAGGAGCTGGGGGTGGCGAACGTGGTGTGGGTGTGGACGGTCTCCGGCTATCTGGGCAGCACGCGGGAGATGAAGGCGCTGTACCCGGGGGACGAGTACGTCGACTGGATCGGCATGGACCAGTACAACTACTACCTCTGCCACGGCACCACCGACTGGAAGGACTTCGACCGCAGCCAGCGCCCCACGTACGACTGGCTGCGGGAGAACATCTCCGCGCGGAAGCCGCTGATGCTCGCGGAGTTCGGCACGGTGCCGGATCCGGCGGACCGCGACCGCCAGCGCGACTGGTACACCCGGATCCCCGAGTCGGTGCGGACGATGCCGGCGGTGAAGGCGCTGGTCCACTGGAACAGACCGGTCCCGGGCGCCGGCTGCGACCTCACGGTCAACGGCGGCCCGGCCCTCGACGGCTACCGCGAGGCGGGCGGCGCCCCGTACTTCGACCAGCCGCTGCCCTAATCGCCGAACAGCACCCCGTACGCCGTCGGCACGAACGCGTCGGAGCGCCGGAACCGGCGCGTGGCGACGGCCGCCACCGCCGTTCCCGTCCCCGGGCAGAACCCCAGGAACGCCTGCTGCCCGCTCGTCGCCCCGCAGTGGAAGTAGGCGGGACCGTCGTCCGTCGGGTGCTGGAACCACGTCAGGGTGTGCGTGTGCGCCTTGCCGAGGCCCCGGCGCAGTACGGGGCGGCGTACCGCGTGCAGCGCCTCCGCCAGCGACGGCGTGCGCTCCGGCCGCAGATGCGCTTCCAGGAAGGTGAGCAGGTCGTGCGGCGTGGCCCGGACCGCCCCGGCCGCCGCGAAGCCGCCGATGCGCAGCGGGGGCACCTCGCTCACACCGTCCCCGGCGTACCCGACGGCCTCCGCCGCCCCGGCACCCGCCCCCGCCGCGGTCCCGGCCCCGCGCGTCGTGGTGCCCGTCAGCCCCAGCGGCGCCAGCACCTGGTCCTCCATCAGCGCGTCCCAGCCCGTCCGGGTCGCCGCGGCGAGCGCGTGACCGAGCACGGAGACGGCGAAGTTGGAGTAGTGCCAGCGGGTGCCCGGCCGGTGGCGGGGGCGCGCCCCCAGGAACGCGTCCACCACACGGTGCGCGGGATAGCCGGCGAACGGGTTGGTCGTCCAGCGCGGCAGCGCCTGCGGATAGAAGTCGCGCGGCAGCGCGGGCAGTCCGGACGTGTGGGTGATCAGATGCCGCAGGGTGACCGGCGCGACCGGGCGCGGCGGCCGGGTCCCGAAGCAGGCCGCGGCCGAGTCGTCGTACGCCACCCGGCCGGCCGCCGCGAGCCGGGCCAGCAGCAGTCCCGCGTACGGCTTGGACGCCGATCCGATCTCGTAGCGCAGCCCCTCCGCGCCCGGCGAGGCCCGGACGGTGCGGTGCCCGTGCACGGAGACGGCGAAGACGACGTCCGGGGCGTCGACCGCGCGCGCCGCCGCGTCGAGCCGGTCGTGCGGCGTACCGGCGAGCGCGGCGCGGGCGACCCGGGTGACCGGGCCGGTGAGTTCGCTGCCGCTCATGACGCGACGGGTGCCGTCAGCCGCGCCATGGCGCGCGAGGTGGCCAGCACGGAGGCGAGCGCGGCGACCAGGGTCGGGTGGTAGACGATGTCGAACACGTCGTCCGCGCTCCCCTCCGGCATCTCGTCCGTGACGGGCATCGCCCCGTCGGGCTGCTGCGCGGCGGCGAAGCCGCGCCACACCCGCTCGTCGAGCGTGGGCTCGGGCAGACAGGCGTCCACGACGAGCAGCTCGCCGAGCAGGTCCCAGCGCTTCAGATCGAGCCAGTCGTCGAGCCAGACCGGCAGCCAGAGCGCGAGGTAGTCGGCGATGCCAGCGGGCAGCCCGGCGGGTCTCTGGCCCCAGTCGGTGAGGTGGAAGACCGTGTGGGTGATGTCGTACCCGATATGGCCCTCCACCGTCCACGGCTCGGGCGTCCGGGCGAGCCAGGTGTGCCGGGTGGCGTCCTCGACCGGTGTGCCCGGCGGCAGTCCGAAGCGCCGCTCGTACGTGGAGATCCCCAGGCGCCGCACGGGCAGCACCTCCAGGGCCGCCCAGCTGCCGAGCCGGTGGTTGAGGCGCACGGCGCGCTCGGTCTCCGGTTCCTCGTAGCCCATCTCCTTGAACGGCAGATAGACCTCGAAGGGGATGGGTGAGATCGGCTCCTGCCGCTGGCCGCGCGCCAGCATCCGCCCGCCGTCGAGGGCCTCGCGCCACAGATGGTCCATCAGCCCGCGGGCGAGGGACGCCTGCCGGGAGCCCGCCACACCCTCCCGGAAGAGGATCTTGCAGATCATGGCGGCCTCGCCGATCGGCTTGAAGCGCTCGAGGAAGCCCACTTCGGGGTCGGCGTCGGGTTCGAGCCGGAAGCCGGCGCGGTGGGTGTGCAGCCACTCCATCGCCCGCGCGCCGACACCGTGGACGAGCTTCATGTGACCGGCGGTCGTGCCGGCGGTGTCGTCGGTGCTCTCCGTCGTCATGCGACGCCTTCCTCTACGGCCGCCAGCCGGGCGTCGGCCAGCGTGGCGGCGAACGCGGCCATCAGCGTGGAGTGGTAGCAGTACGCGAAGTCACGGGGCGGCTCGTGCGGGCGCCCCGCGCCGTTCTCGGGGATGCCGCCCGCCGCGTCCTGGACCTCCGCGATCCGGGACCACGCGGCCTCGACGGTCCGGGCTGCCCCCGGATACGACGGGGCGCCGGGAAGGCTGGCGGCGACGGCCAGCAGCTCACATCCCAGGTCCCACTGCTCCGCCTCCAGACAGGTGTCCAGCCAGGCGGGCAGCCAGGTCGCCAGATAGTCGCCGACGTCGGGCGGCATCCGGTGCGGCGCGTTGCCCCAGTCGGTGAGGTGGAAGACCACATGGGTCAGCCCGTAGCCCGCCGTCCGCTCGAACGTCCACGGTTCCGGCAGCCCGCCCAGCCAGGTGCGCGCGAGCGCGGCCGACGGCTCCCCGTACGGCGGAAGGCCCACGCGCCGCTCGGAGTTGAGCACCCCGAGCCGCCGGTTGGGCTCCTGCTCGATCCGTTCCCAGCCGCGTGTGCGCCGCACGGTGCCCGCCAGTTCCTCGAAGCCGGTGTGCCGCAGACCCGCGGCGGCGAAGGCGGCGTAGATCTCCAGCGGATACGTCGCGAAGGGCTCACCGCGCAGCAGGTCGAGAAAGAGTCCGCCCCGCCGGGTCTGGTCCCACGCGAACTCCAGCAGCCCGGACGCGCGTCGGTGCCGGCCGGTGCCGGGCTCGCTGTAGGCCCGGATGGAGAGGGTGAGCTGGGCCAGCTCCCCGAGCGGTTTGAGCGTCCGGTTGACGTCGGCGCCGGGGTCGAGCACATCGTCGGGCAGCCGGAAGGAGTCGCGGTGCCCGTCCACCCACTCCAGGGCACTCCGCGCCACACGGGACGCGTGTGACACCTCGGTCGCCGCCGTCACCTCGGCCGTGCGGGGCGTGCTCATCCGCGGCCCCCGGCGCGGATGTGCCGCGCGGCGTGCACGTGCAGGCCCACCCGGGCGTCCGCCCCGGCCATCAGCTCGACGAATTCGAGTCCGGTGTCCAGACCGAGCGTGCCGGGGACACCGTCGATGACGCTCAGCCAGCGTCCGGCGCCGGCGGCCTGGAGCCAGTCACGGCGCCGTACGGCGCGCACGAAGCCCCGCGCCACGTCCACGGGCCTGCGGGCAGCCGCCTGGGCGACCCCCGAATCGGCGCCGGGCACGGCGAGCGAGGCCAGCAGCGACAGCTGATGGGTGAGCCGCGGCCACTCCAGGGTGTCCAGCCATGAGGCGTCGGGCCCGGACCCCGGACCGCCGCCGGACACGTCGAGGCGGTGCAGGGTCTGGGTCATCGCCCAGTGGCTCCACACCGTCGTCGCGGACGAGGCGGCGCCCGGGGCGTAGGTGAGGACGGCGCGCCGGAAGACCGCGAGATCGTCCGGCAGCGGCCGACGCCGGGTCAGGACGCTCGGCAGCAGGACGTCGGCGCCCAGGACGCGTACCGCCGCCAGACTCAGCCGGTCGTCCGCGAGGGTGCCGACGGTGCCCCCCACCACAGAGGAGTGGCCCCCGTCCCGGAGGACGGAGACCACCTCTGAAGCGAGGTCATGCACCACACCCGCCAGGCGGGGAGGGGTACCTGACTGCTCCATTTCGACGTCTCCCGTCAGCCCTTCTTCGGGCGGGGGGTCGGCGGCGAGAGCAGGACCGCGCCTGAACCGGCGGCCAGCGCCAGCGCGGCGCACTCTCGGCTGTCGCGGTATGTGCCTTCGGCCTCGCTCGGGCTCAGGACCGCGTCGATGTCGACGTCCAAGTCCTGCGTGACGTCACGGGCGTTGGTCTCGGTGGACATGCCATCATCCCCTCAGGAGGAAGCTGATTTGACGGACATAAATCAGTTCACCTCACATATCGGACTCACGCAAACGCTCAGCTCCGGGAGTGCGCCGACCGGACGGCGATACGGGCCAGTACAGCGGTGACCGCGAGTGCCAGAAGCCCCGCGGACACCGGCACGGCAACCGCCGCGAAGACGCGCTGCGCCGCCCAGCCGCACACCACGAGCACCCAGACGGCCGCCCCGACGATCCGCCCGTCCAGCCGCCCGTTCGCGCGGGACACGCGGAGCACGACGGCGGCCAGCCCCAGACAGAGCAGTTGCAGGACGACGGGCAGCAGCTCCGGTGCCCGCGCCGCGCCGGTCAGCTGCGCGAGGGCGTCGGCGACCGGCCGGTGCCAGGGACCGGACGCCGCCTCGGGCCGTACGCCCAGCAGCACCGGCACCCCGTGCAGCGCGCCGAACAGGGCCAGCGGCGCGGCGGTGAGCAGGAGCGGACGCGACCGTACGAGCGCCAGGGCGGCGCACTGGACGACGATCAGCAGGACCCCGGCGCCGAGGGTCAACGGCGGCAGCGCGGCGAGGAGTTGAGGGCCCGTCACCCGGCCGTCACCCAGGCCGGCCGCCTCGCGCGCGGACAGCGGGAGAAGCGCCGCGGCCAGGGCGAGCAGCGACCACAGGGCCACGGTGGACGGGTGACCGTTCCCGCGCGGACGCGGGGCCGGCGCGGGAGGCGCGGGCGGCGCGACGGGCTCCGCCCGATCCGCGCGGTCCCTGGACCCCGGCTCCCGGACGGGGATCCCGAGCGCCGGAGTCGCCGTGTCGCGCACCCCGTGCGGATACGACGTCTGCCGCGCCCGGGCCGCCCGGTACTCGGCCTCCTCCGGCGCGTCGGGGACCGCCCCACCCGTAAGCCGCCTCCGCTCGGCCGCCTCACGCGCCCAGGTCGTCCCGTACGCCGAGTCCCGCTGCCCGGGACCGTGCCGACGGCCGCGACCGTTCAGCGCCGACCGCAGCCCCGGCGCCGCCACCAGCGCGATCAGTGTCATCGACAGCAGCATCGCCAGCCCGGCACCCGAGATCCCGGCCGGCCCGAGCAGCAGTACCGCGCTGCCGAGTACGGACACGCACATGGCGCCCTGGAGGGCGGCGAGCATGCCCGTACGTCCCTGCACGCGCAGCACGCCGATGTACAGCTCCACGACGACCCGGGGGAGCGCGGCGGCTGCCAGCAGGCGCAGCACCGTCGAGCCGTGCTCGGCGTAGTCGGCGCCGAACGGCGCGAGGACCTGGGGCGCGAAGACCACCAGCACCAGCACCACGGGCACCAGAAGCACCGTCATCCGGCGCAGCGCGCCCCGCACGTCGTCGGCCAGCCGCTCGGGCGAGTGCGAGGCGTGCGCGGTCAGGGACGAGGCCATGTTGATGGCCATGAACTCCATCGTCCCGCCCACGGTGTAGGCGGTGTAGAAGAACGCGTTGTGCGCCGCGTCGAAGCGGACGGCGACCATCACCGGCAGCAGATTGATCATCGCCAGGCTGAACAGGGCACCGACCGAGTCACCGGCCAGGAACCGTCCGATCTCCGCCGGGCGGGGCGGCTCGCGGTCCCGGTCGGCGGCGGCCTGCCGGGGGATCAGACGGCGGAACACCAGCCAGCCGAGCGGCAGTACGGACAGGGCGATGGCCGCCGCCCAGGACACGAAGACGCCGAGGACCGGCAGCGCGGTGGCGAACGCGACGAGCAGCAGCAGCTTGCCGAGTGAGAAGACGGCGTTGCCCACCGGCACCCAGACGGCCTCGCGCAGCCCGGTCAGCACCCCGTCCTGGAGGGTGAGCAGCGCCCAGGCGACGCACGCGCCGGTGAACAGCAGCCCGGCGGTGACGCCGCCGAGCGGCGCGTACGAGGGTCCCCACAGGTCGAGCGTCAGCAGGAAGACCACGCAGGCGACGCAGACGACGGCCGAACTGAGCGCGTACGCCCGCCACACGAGCGCGCCCGTCGCCCGCCCCGCCCGTGGCACGTAACGCACCACCGCCCCGATCATGGTGGTCGCGGTGAGGGACGCGAGCAGCCGCATGGCGGCGATGGCGGCGGAGCCCTGGCCGACGGCCTCCTCGGTGTAGTAGCGGGCGGCGACCAGCCAGAAGCCGAGACCGAGCGCGGCGGAGACCCCGGTGGAGAGCATCAGCGCGTAGGCGTTGCGGAACATCGAGTCGCCGCTGTCGGCGCCGTCGTGTCCGGCGGGCGGCCCGTCCTCCGTCGCCCGCCCCGCGCGCACCGTGTCAGCCACCGTCGTGCTCCGGCGGCAGCACGGGCTCGGCGCCCGACTCGGTGAGCGCGGCGATGACGTGGCCGGCCCGTAACGGGTCGGCGGGCAGCGCGTGACGGGCGAACCAGGCGGCGGGCGCGGGGCGGGGCGAGGCGTCGGTGAAGACGTCTCCCGCGTACACGTCGAGCGGCGGGTCGTAGAGATAGCCGGTGGTGATCCGGCGGCGGGCGAGCGCGGTGACCGCCGCGTCGCGGTCGGCGACCAGCAACGGCACCCGGAACAGCGGCCGGACGGGTCCCGGCGGCGCGGGCGCCGCCCACCGGGTCGCCAACAGCCGCTCCGTGCCCGCCCGGTGGGCGGCGAGCAGCGGATCGAGCCCGGACAGCAGGCGTTCGGTGCGGTCCAGGCGCAGCCGGCCCGGTGTGACGCGGTACCGGCGCATGTCCACCCGTACCCATGAGTCGAAGCCGTCGAGTCCCGGCCCTTCGGCCAGGGCCTCCTTCAGCTCACCGGGGCGCAGCTCCATCCGGATGCCCCGGCGCTCCTCGGCGCCGACCGCCCGCAGCAGACCGCGCGCGGCCCGGACCAGCCGCAGCCCGCGTACGCCCGCCTCCGCGTACGGCCGCAGGGCGTAGGCGAGTTCGGCGGTGAGCGCGGCCGGTTCGAGGAGCGCGTCGCGGGCCGCCGCCAGCTCCGTACGGAGCGCGGGATCGGCCGGGGCGAGAAAACCGCCGGTCTTGGCGCCCACGTGTTTGGAGAGGCTGAACACGGCCGCGTCCCCGAAGGTCCCGACGGGCCGGCCGGCCACCTCGGTGCCGATGGCGTGCGCCGCGTCCTCGATCAGCGGTATCCCCAACGCGTCGCACCGGGAACGCAGTCCGGGCGCGGGGTCGGGGTTCCCGTACAGATTCGTGGTCAGTACGGCGCAGAGCCCGCGCCAGTCCGACTCCGGGACGGCCGCCGGATCGATCGAGCCGTCCCGCGCGTTCAACGGCGCCTGGACGGGCCGCAGTCCGGCGGCGAGCACCACGAACATGATCACGTCGTCGTTGACCGGCGACATCAACACCCGGCCGCCGGGCGGGCACCAGTGGCGCAGCGCCACGTAGAGCCCGAGCCGGCACGACGGCACGTACAGACACTCTCTGCCAAGACGGCGCCGCATGAGCGATTCCAGCGCGGCGTACGGCGTCGGGCAGCCCTCCCCAGGAGCCATACCGTTTCCCCCTGCCACCGGATCAATGTGGCCTTTGGGGACGCTCCCGTCAATACGGTCGCAGGGTGCCGGGTCCCACCGTGTCCGTTACTCGGGGTCGCTGTTGAACTTGCGCCTTGGACCAGTGGTAGCCGAGCGCCGTGAGAGCCAGACACCAGGCGAGGGCGAGCCAGCCGTTGTGGCCGATCTGGGTGCCGAGGAGCAGTCCGCGCAGGGTCTCGATGGCGGGTGTGAAGGGCTGGTACTCGGCGATGGGCCGGAACCAGCCGGGCATGGGCCCTCCCGTTCGAAGGCTGAGTGAAGTGACAGGAATGGAGTGCGAGGAGGGGCGGGCTCCCGGGCGGGCGGAGCTTCTCAGGCGCGGGCGCGGCGGATGTCGATGTTGCCCCAGTTGGTCCGGGCGCGGACCTTGACGGTTTCCTCGCTCCGCTCCGGGGTCCCGGAGGCGGTCAGTGTGTTGCGTACCTGCCCGCGGTTGGAGCTGACATCGAGCCAGGCGGCGGTGCCCTCGCGGACGCCGACCTCGATGGAGCCGTTGGCGGTCTCCAACTGGACGGTGCCGGAGGAGACTTCGGCGACGCGGAGTCCGCCGTGGGTGGTGGTGCCCGTGACCGACCCCTCGGCGCGCTCGATGTCGATGGCGCCGTTGGCGCCGCTCATCCGCAGCTCGCCGGTCACGGCGCCGACGGTCGTGGAGCCGTGCGAGTTCTTCAGGACGGCCGGGCCGTCGACGAGACCCACGCGCACGTTGCCGGTGCTGCTGGTGATCTCGGCCAGGCCCTCGACCCGGTCCACGGTGATCGAGCCGTGCGACGCCTTGAGCTGAAGCGGGCCGGTGGTGTCGAGGCGGACGTCGCCGGCCGAGGTCTTCACGCGGACCTCGCCGAGCCGGCCCTCGCCGAACACGTTCGTCCCGGCCCCGGTCATGTCGACGCGTGAGCCGGCGGGCAGTTCGACCGTCACGTCGACGGTGCCGCCGCGCCCGAGCAGATTCGCCTTGGGCGTTCTGACGATCAGTGAGCCGCTCGCGTACGAGACCTCGGTCTGGTCGGCGGTCCGTACGTCCTGGTCCTTCTTCGCGTCGCGGGGGCGCACCTCGACGACCGTGTCGGAACGGTCGCCCGTGGTGAACCAGATGGAGCCGGAGTAGACGTAGGCGGTCACCGAGATCGGTTCGGGAGTGTCGTAAGAAGGCATGGCTGTCCCGTCCTCTTGGGTCTTCGGATCGTCCCCGCAGGTCAGGGACGTGGTGCGGATGAAGTGGTGCCGGTGAATCCGGGGCGGACGCGCTGCCGGGTCGTGTCTTCGAAGTCCCGCCCGGCCCGCGACGCCTGGCGCGGGCCCCGCCCTGCGGGCGGACGGCGCTACTTTGAAGACACGGCCTAGCGCACCCAGCCGGTGAAGCTCTGCCCGACGGTCTGGATCTTCTCCGTCGTACGCGGCCGGGTGCCGCCGTCGACCGCGGCCGAGACGGCGCGCACCAGCCACGCGTTGACCGACAGGCCCTCGCGGGCCGCGGCCTCCTCGGCGCGGGACTTCAGGTGCGCCGGCAGGCGCAGGTTGACGCGGGCGGTGCCGCCCTCGTCCCCGTCGGCCGGGGCCGGGGCCGGGAGCGGTTCCACGGGCGCGGCCGGCTCGGTGTGGGCGCCGGTGTCGGTGGGCGGCAGGGTCACCACGAAGTCGGGGTCGAGTCCGCGCAGCCGTACGTCGACCGAGCCGGGGGCGAGTTCGCGGGTGATCTCGTCCATCGCGGCGGAGAGCACGTTGAGCATGGTCAGCCGGGTCGCCGACTCCAGCGGAGCGGTGAGCCTCTCGGCCAGCTCGCGGGCTTCGTCACTGCCGGCCTCTGCGGCCACCGCGAGTTCGCGGCGGAGGTTGTCGACGTACGGAGTGAGGTCCATAACGCCATCATGGCACCACCTTGGCGCCATACGCAAGCGCCATAGTGGCGCCGCCACGTCGTCAACCGAGAGTGAGCCCCTGAACTGCGGAAATGCAATGGCATCTCTCGGGGTCACTGTGGCGCCAGGGGCGTCACCCCGCCTGTGGTGGTGTGCGATTGGTGCCGATCGGCGCCACAGTGATGCCACATGGCGCCGCATGGTGCCGGATCGCACCGGACCGCGTTCAGGCGGCGCCATGTGCCGGTAAAGCCCGTGGCACGGGGGGGGGGGGGGGGGGGGGGGGGGGGGGGGGGGGGGGGGGGGGGAGGGGGGGGGGGGGGGGGGGGGAGGCCCGGGGGGGGACGT